>JAUTXB010000143.1 GCA_030838245.1 Acidimicrobiaceae bacterium | reverse complement strand
TCGCCGCCACTGCGCCGCCCGGCGTGTCATACCCGCGCTCCCGTGTCTGGGGCCAGTACCGATCGCCTCTGGACAGGCTAAAGCGGCAGCCCCCCGGTGGCCGCGGCCGTGGACCCCGAGTCCTGGTAGGCGGCGATGGTGCGCTCGGCGATGCGCATCTGGTGGATCTCGTCGGCCCCGTCGGCCAGACGGGCCCAGCGGGCGTGCTGCAGCATCGAGGCCAGCGGCGTGTCGGTGGAATAGCCCAGCGCCCCGTGGACCTGGACGGCCCGGTCGATGATGCGGTTCAGGCTGTTGGCCACGAAGTGCTTGCTCATCGACACCTCGGTACGGAAGTCGTCGCCCCGATCGATCTTGTAGGCGGCGTGCAGGACCATGAGCTTGCACTGGTACAGCTCCATGGCCGAGTCGGCGATCAGCCACTGGATCCCCTGCTTCTCGGCCAGGAGCGATCCGTGCGAATACCGCTTGAGCGACCGGTCGACCATCATGTCGAGCGCCGTCTCGGCCTGGGCGATCCAGCGCATGCAGTGGGCCAGCCGCGCCGGCCCCAGGCGGTACTGGCCCAGTTGGTGCCCGTTCCCCCGCCCTCCGAGTATCTGCGAGTCGTGTACGCGGAGGTCCTCGATGACGATCTCGCTATGCCCGGTCGAGCCGTGCATGGTCTCCACCTCCCGCACGTCGTTCCAACCCTCAGCGGGGAGGTCGATAATGAACGCGGTGTTGGCGCCGCGCGATCCGATCGGAACGTCTTCTTCGGTCCGGGCCATGAGGATGGCAAAGCTGGACCGACGGGCGTTGGAGATGAACCACTTGTGCCCGTTGATCACCCATTCGTCGCCATCTTGATAGGCGTGGGTGCGGATGAGGGTCGGGTCCGACCCGGCCACCTCTGGTTCGGTCATGGCAAAGCACGACATGGCCTCACCGCGGCAGAGCCGCCCGAGGTAGTTCTCCTTTTGGTCCTCGCTTCCCCAGTGCATCAAGGTGTGCATGTTGCCCTCGTCGGGCGCCTGACAGTTGAGGACCCATGGCCCCAGCCGGGTCCGGGCCGACTCGGTCTGCACCATGGCCAGGGCCACATGCCCCAACCCCATGCCTCCCCACTCGATAGGCATGTGGGGCAGCCACAGGCCGGCCTCCCGGGCCTGCTCACGCAGGCCGAAGATGGTCTTGAGGTACTCGCTCCGGGAAACGGCGCTGCCGTCGTGGTCGAACCCGGCCACGGCCGGCATCACCGTCCCCTCGATGAACTCCCGGACCCGAGACCTGATCGCCTCGTGCTCGGGGGCAAGGGTGAAGTCGATGCTCATCGGGGCTCCTTTGTGGTGACGACGATCACGGACGCTACCCGGCTCATGCCATCCGAGCCGGGTGCCTCCCGCCCCGGGCGCCGATCAGGCCCCCATCCAGCTGACCAGTACGTCGGCCAGCTCGGGCCCGCAGTCTTCTTGGAGGAAGTGGCCGCCGTGCACGGTGACATGTGGCTGACCGGCTGTTCCGGGAACACGGGCGTGAAACACCCGATCGCCACCGGCGGTGATCGGATCCTGGTCGCTGAAGGCACACAGGACCGGCTTGGTAAACTTGTCGAGGACTTCCCACGCTCGCTGGTTGTCCGGGGTAGCCGGATTGTCGGCGCTCTGGGGGATCAGACCCGGGAACGAGCGCGCCCCGGCTTTGAAGGAGGCATCGGGGAAGGGCGCCTCGTAGGCGGCGACCACGTCCGGGGACATGGGGTTGACGACGCCCCCCGACACCAGCATGCCGATAGGCAGGTCGGGGCTGGATTGCACGAAGTCATGGAAGCGCCACCATGCCTCGGGAAGCCGCCGGCTCCCGTCGGGCAGCCCGGTGTTGGCCACGCACACCCGATCGAACCGGTCGGGATTCTCGGCCACGAGCCGGAGGCCGATCAAGCCGCCCCAGTCCTGGCAGAACAGGTTGAGACCGCGGAGGTCGAGCTGGTCGAAGAGCAGGGACCGCATCCACTCGACGTGGCGGGCGTAGCTGTAGTCCCCGTCGGCCGTAGGCTTGTCGGATCGGCCGAACCCGACCAGGTCCGGCACGACGACGCGAAGCCCAGCTTGGAGCAGGCCGGGGATCATGGTCCGATAGAGGAACGACCAGGACGGCTCCCCGTGCATGAGCAGCACGGGCCGAGCGTCGACCGGTCCCTCGTCGATGTAGGCCACCCGCAGGCCTCCGCCCTCGTCGTCGCTCACGTCGACGTAGTGGGGCACATAGGGGAAGCCGGGCACAAGGGCAAACCTGTCATCGGGGGTGCGGACAACATCCATGAACGGCCTCCTGGGTAGGAGAACAATCTATGACTGGTCGATGCGCGGTGCCGTGGGGAGACGGCGCATGTCAAGATCGATGACCGTGAACCGGCCGAGAGGACACCCCAACCGGCAGAGACCCACGCCATGACCGTGGCCCAGAGCACAGGGATGATCGGTGGGCGGTATCGCCTGGTCAGCCGCATCGCCAGCGGCGGGATGGGAGACGTATGGCGGGCGACGGACGAGCTCTTGGGCCGCCAGGTCGCCCTCAAGGTCCTCAAGCCGGAGTTTGCCGGTGACAGCTCGTTCCGGCTGCGGTTTCGGGCCGAGGCCCAAGCCTCGGCCAGCCTGTCCCATCCCGGCGTGGCCACAGTGTTCGACTACGGCGAGGAGGTCGAAGCCGGCGGCGTGTACTCCGCCTACCTGGTGATGGAGCTGGTACCCGGTGAGCCGCTGAGCGCAACACTGGCCCGAGAGACAGCGCTCAGTCCGGTGCAGACCATGGACGTGGTAGCCCAGACGGCCAGCGCGCTCCAGGCTGCCCACGATCGCGGCATCGTGCACCGAGACGTCAAGCCGGCGAACCTGTTGGTCCGGCCGGATGGACGCATCAAGATCACCGACTTCGGGATCGCCCGAGCGGCCGACGCCATGGCGCTCACCCAGACCGGAGCGATCCTGGGGACCGTCGCCTACATGGCGCCCGAGCAGATCAACGGCCAGACAGCGACATCGGCGTCCGATCTCTACAGCCTCGGCGTGGTCGCCTACCTGTGTCTGGTCGGGCGCACTCCGTTCGCCGGCGGCCAGTCGATGGCGGTGGCGGTGGCTCACGTTCGAGAGGACGTCCCTCCCCTTCCCGACAGCATCCCGCCGAGCGTTCGAGACGTCGTGTACCAGCTCTTGGACAAGGACCCGGCGAGGCGGCCGCCTTCGGCCGGCGCCCTGGCCGGGACGGCTGCGCTTGTCCGGGACCAGCTCCAAGGCGCTCCGGGCCAACCGACGGCCGACGGGCCATCGGCCGACGTTCCCCCATCGGGGGCGGCAACCACCGGCCAGCTGGGACGACTTCCGACCGTGCCCATCAGGTCAGAGACAGAGGTCATGCCCTCGCCACTCGGGCCCGACGCCAGGCCTGGCGCCGGGTCCCCCGTGGCCATTCCCTCCCGTGACGGTCAACCGCGACGACGTCGGAGCCGGTGGGGGTCAGTCGGCCTGCTCGCCGCCCTGGCGATCCTCGGCGTGGGCCTGGGGCTGTGGGCCAGCGGGCCATCGGGAGCCGGTGGTGGCCCGGCGAAAGTGACCGTCCCGGCGGTGCAGGGATCCCCAGCCTCCTCGGCGAAGTCGGTGCTTACCAAGGCCGGCTTCCGAGTATCCCAGCACACCGTCGACGCGAGCGTACCGCCCGGTCAGGTGGTCACCCAGCGCCCTCGGGCGAACACTCGTGTCCGCTCGGGGTCGACCGTGACCTTGGCCGTGTCGAGCGGCTATGTCCGTCTCGCCTCGGCCGGGCTCATCGGCCAGCAATACTCGCCCGTGGCCGCGTCCCTAACCGGCCTCGGCCTCCAGCCCTCACAGCTGCCGACGATCTCGGACACCGCACCCGGGACGGTCCTTGCCATCACGCCCTCGGGCCGCGTCAAGGTCGGGACCCCCATCACCGTCTCGGTGGCTGTCCCCCCGACGCCCCCGACAGTGCCGGCCACTACCCCCCCGACGACGCCGGCCACGCACGGTCCGTCCGGCGACAACGGGAAGTCCAAGCCGACGCACGGCGGGGACTGAACACCGCCGCTCCCGGCCGGGGCCTTTCGGAACTCCGTGCCGGTCGATGAGGCGATCGACATGTGTCCGCCGCCGGCAAAAGTGGTCCTGGCCAGCGCCAGATCCTCTTGAAAGTTGAGTAGCGTTGCGCCGTGAACGGGACGGGGCCGGTGACTGCCAGGGGCCGACTCCCGCTCATCCTGGCGGCAACCGCAGTGGCGTTGTCCTGCGTCAACCTCGACCTGTTTGCCCTCAATCTGGCGCTCCCTCGCATGGGCCGCTCGTTCGCCGTGTCGACCGGCGACCTCCAGTGGGTGATCAGCGCCTACCTGCTGGTCTTCGGGGCCATGCTCGTCTTCGGTGGCCGCCTCGGTGACATCTTCGGGCGCCGCAAGGTCCTCCTGGTCGGACTGGGCATCTTTGGCGCCTCCTCGCTGGCCTGCGGGTTGGCGTCCGACGCTCCGGTACTCATCGCCTTTCGGGTCGTACAAGGGGTCGGAGCGGCGCTGCTCTGGCCGACCGCCGTGGCCGTGGTGGCCAACGCGTTTCCCAAGGAGCTCATCGGACGGAGCGTCGGGCTCCTCTACGGGCTGGGCGCTATTGGGATCGCACTGGGCCCGTTTGCCGGCGGCACGCTCACCGGACTGGTGGGCTGGCGCTGGGTGTTCTGGATCAACGTCCCCTTCGCCCTGGTGGCGATGGTCCTCACCCTCATGGCCGTTCCCGAGTCGCGCGACGAGAGCGTGCCTCGACACCTCGACCTTCCCGGCGTCGTGTTGTTGACGACCGGAATCGCTGTCATCACCCTGGCTCTGGACCGGACCACCGCATGGGGATGGGTGTCGGCCCCCACGCTCGGCAGCCTGCTCGGCGGGATCGCCCTCCTCGTGACCTTCGTCCTGGTCGAACGCCGGGTGCGCTGGCCGCTCGTCGACCTCCGGCTGTTCCACAACGTTCCCTACGACGTCGTCACCATTGCCGGGATGTTCTCGAATATGGCCTACACCTCGTTCGTCTTCCTCTCCACGTTGTATCTCCAACAGGTACGGGGACTGTCCCCGATCCAGGCTGGGCTGATCTTTCTGGCCCCGGCCACCGCGGCGGCACTGGCCGGCCCCATATCGGGCCGCCTGGTGGCGCTCAACCACCCGACACTGGTCATGGCCGGTGCCATCGGTGTCGGCGGCATCGGCCTCCTCTTTCTCTCGGTCAGCACCAACTGGCTCGTCTACATCCCCGCCTTCGGCCTGACCGGGTTGGGTGTGGGCGTCGGATGGGCCTTCGCCAGCGCCGCCACCCAGCAGGTGGTGGATCCGTCGCGGGCCGGCGAGGCGGCCGGGATGACGCTGACCGTCTTGATCACCATGGGCGGCCTGGCCGTCGCCGCGGTGGCCACCGGTGCTCGATCCCTGCAGATCGCCGGCACCTCCCAGGCATCGGCCATCCACGAGCTCTTGCGCATCATGGGCCTGGCCATGGTGGTTCTGACCCTGGCTCTTCTCGCCTTGCACCGCGGCCTCGCTCGCATAACGGCCCGATCGGTCGCCCCCACGCTGGTCGGAGCAGCGGACGGGTAGGCGTGGGCATCGGGCTCGGAGGGCCCGGTGCGACAAGATGGTGTCGAACGATCGAGAGGTGACACCGACATGACCGCACGACGCGCAGCCGACCTCCTGGTGGAGTGCCTGGAAGCCGAAGGGGTCCGCTGGGTCTTCGGGATACCGGGCGAGGAGACCCTTGACATCAACGAGGCACTCGAGGACTCGTCCGTCACCTTCGTCCCCGTGCGGCACGAGCAGGCAGGGGCCTACATGGCCGACGTGTACGGCCGGCTCACGGGGAGGGCCGGAGTCTGCCTGGGTACGCTTGGGCCGGGCGCCACCAACCTGGTCACCGGCGTGGCCGACGCGTTCTTGGACCGGGCACCGCTTGTGGCCCTGACCGGTCAGAGCGGGCTCGAGCGCATGCACAAAGAGTCGCACCAGTACATCAACGTGATGGCCCTGATGGCTCCCATCACCAAATGGAACGCGAGGGTCACCGACCCGGACATCGTGCCCGAAGCGGTACGCAAGGCGTTCAAGGTGGCCGAGGCCGAGAAACCGGGGTCGACCCATCTCGAGCTTCCCGAAGACGTGATCGCCGCCGAGACCGATGGCTGCCCCCTCCCCGCCGGGCCGACCGTCCGGCCTCGCCCGGCCACCGGTGACCTGGAGCGGGCGGCCGCCATCCTGGCCGACGCCCGACACTGTGTCGTGCTGGCCGGCAATGGTGTGGTGCGCGGTCAGGCCTGGTCGGCGCTGCGCCGCTTCTCTACCGCCTCGGGGATCCCGGTGGCCGAGACCTTCATGGCCAAGGGACTGCTCGACTACGACGATCCCCAGGCTCTGGGGGCGGTGGGGCTCCAGGCAGGCGACTACGAGATGGCCGGCTTCGGCCAGGCCGACGTCGTCCTGGCCATCGGTTATGACCTGGTCGAGCACGCGCCGAAGAGCTGGAACCCGGCCGCCGATAAGCGGATCATCTGCATCGACTCGCTCCCGGCCGAGATCGACGACCACTTCGTCCCCGAGATCGAACTGGTGGGCGACATCGCCTTTTCGCTCGAATGGCTGTCGGAGCGGACGGGGCCAGTCCAACCGCCACCGGACTGCCGCCGCCTCCGCGACGTCGTGACCCAGCGACGCGAAGCGGCAGCCGACGACAGCGCGTTCCCCATGCAACCGCCGCGTATCCTCCACGAGCTCCGCCGCGTACTCGGTCCCCAGGACATCCTGGTCTCCGACGTCGGGCTGCACAAGCTCTGGATCGGTCGCATGTACCCGGCCCACGAACCCAACACCGTCCTGATCGCCAACGGGCTGGCCGGCATGGGCTTCGCCGTGCCTGCCGCCATCGCGGCGAAGCTCGTCCATCCCGACCGAACTGTCGTCGCCGTCTCGGGGGACGGTGGGTTCCTCATGAACGTCCAGGAGCTCGAGACCGCTACTCGGTTGGGCACGGCATTCGTGAACGTGGTGTGGGAGAACCGCCAGTTCGGCTCGATCGTGTGGAAGCAGGAGCGCCGATTCGGGCGGCACTTCGGTACTGACTTCACCAACCCCGACTTCGTGACATTGGCCACCGCCTTCGGGCTCCCCGCCTGGCGAGCCACCTCAGCCGACGACTTTGCCGAGCGGCTGACCCACGCGGTGACCCTCGACACACCCTCGCTCATCGTGGTGCCCGTCGACTACTCCGTCGATGTGGCCATCGCCGAGGAACTGGGGGACGTGACCGCACCGACCTGAGTCGGCCAGCACCACCCTTCGGTCGTGATCCGGTTCTACCAGCGATGACGCCCTGTCCCGGCCGTGGCCGCGAGCCCGCTGACGCCAACGGTGCGCCGGTGCCCAGTAGGGTGGCCCAGATCATGGAGACGAGAGGCCCGGTTTGCGTCTGAGTCGAGCGCGGCGCCGAACCCGGCGCCGCATCCTCTTGGTTGTCGGCCTCGTCGTCGTGTTCGGCGCCGTCGGGGCCGTGTTTGCCGTGGTCAACAGCCAGCCCCCCGCCCACTTC
>JAUTXB010000140.1 GCA_030838245.1 Acidimicrobiaceae bacterium | reverse complement strand
CAAGTGGGGGCCGTGCTGCTCGGTGGCGCCGACGGGCAGAAGGCCGACCTCGTGGCCGTTCCTGCCGGTTCGATCGCCCACTTCGGGTGAGGACAAGTCTGCCCAACGCACGGTGGGCACGCCTAGCCCTCACACCGAGCTGCTGGCCCGTGCAGGCGGAACGGACTTGCGTTCCACATCTCTGTGATCCCGGTCCGCTTTCGTTCGATCATCGAGCTCAGGGTCATCACCGCTAGAACATGTGGAGGTAGGTCGTGCGCTCCCAGTCGGTCACCTGCGCGTGGTAGGTCTCCCACTCGTTGACCTTCATGTCCACGTACGTCGACACGAACTGAGCGGGGAAGACCTCACGGGCGAGCGGATCGGCATCGAAGGCCTCAATGGCCTCGAGCAGGGTTCTCGGCAGTCGTGTCGCCGTCAGGTCCCCGCCCGAGGGCCCAGCGGTGGCCCAGTCATAGGTAAGGTCCTCGACTGGTTCTCCCGGGTCGAGCCCTTGCTCCACCCCCTCGAGCCCGGCAGCCAGGAGAAAGGCGGCGGCGAGATAGGGATTGGCCGCGGAGTCCACGCCCCGGTTCTCGACGGCCGGCCGGTTGCGTGGGAGCCGGAGCATGCAAGAGCGGTTGTTGTCGCCGTACGCGGCCCAGGTCGGGGCCCAAGACACCGTCCCGTCGGCCAGTCGCGGTTGCAGTCGCTTGTACGAGTTGACCGTCGGTGTGCAGATTGCGGCCAACGCCGGGGCGTGGCGCAGGATGCCGGCCACGAACCCGTAGGCCTCCTTGCTCCACCCCCGACCCCTGGCGTCGTCGGCATCCCGAAAGAGGTTCTCGCCCGCACCGTCGACCAGGCTCATGTTGAAGTGGGCACCCGAGCCCCATCCGTCGGTATAGGGCTTCGGCATGAACGTGGCCTCGAGCCCTACCTGCTTGGCGATCTGCTTGGCCATCAGCCGAAACAGCGTGATCCGGTCGGCCATCACCAGGGCCGGCGCGTAGTCGAAGTCGAACTCGACCTGTCCGTCGCCTCCCTCGTGGTCGAAGCTGAAGACACCGAATCCGCACGCGTCCATCGCCCGCACCATCTCGTCCAGGTACGGCATCATGTCGAGGGTCGACTCCACGTCATAGGCCGGCGTCGGACGGAGCCGTCCCGATGGGGCAGACGGCTGAAGGTAGCCGTCCGGTCCGGGGTGATCGGCGAACGAACGAGTGACGAACAGCTCCGTCTCGATACCCAACTGCATGCGATACCCCGCCGACGTGGCCCGCTCCTCTGCCCGCTTCAGTACGGAGCGGGTGCAGAGAGCGAAGGGCTCGGTCCCCCCGTAATAGAGATCTGCGGTCATATGGGCAAACCGCGTGTCCCACGGGAGAATGCACAGTGTGTCTCTGTCGGGCACGGTGACGCATTCGTCCTCGTCAGGGGTCATCTGTCCGAGATTGCCCATTCCCCGTGGCGTATAACGCTCATGGCCGGCGAAGAGGGCGGGAAGATGCTGGATGGGCACGCACTTGGACTTGGCCCGGCCGGTGACATCGACGAACGAGGCAAAGACGTACTCGACGCCCTGGCCGGCGAGGGTCTTCGCCAGCTCCTCGTGTTGCTCCTCGACCTGCTTGATTGTGTCCACGTAGTCTCCTAAAAATGGGCAAAAGCCCAGAAGGTCGTAACCTCCCGGGCTTTTATCCCTCCGTGTCAAGCCCACCGGAGTGGGCCTGTGCACCTCTCGGACCAGACCATCCCGTGATCGGATGCGGAACCCTAGATGCGATTTAGTTTTCGGTGTTTACCGTAGGTTGCCGTTGTTTCCTTCCGGTATCCTGGTTGTGAATAGCGCGTTACGCCGCCCATCTACGGCTAGCGACGGGACTGCCGGGCCCCACCTACTGCTCGGACACCAGTGAGCGGCGTAGCGGGCGCGGCACCTCACCGAATTGCGTTCCGTTCAGCGCACGTTCTCACCAGCGGGGTGCAGTTGCGCGGCGCAGGTACAGCGTCATGTCCAGCTGAAAAGTTCTCAGTCCGCCGTCTCTGTAGGGGCCGTGGCATCCCCATCCTCGGCATTCGGCCCGTGAGCCTCGATGAGCCAGGGCCTGATCACCGCCACCGTCTTTTCGGGATGGTCGGGGTCGAACTGCAGCTCGATGGGGCCCGGTGGGCCCGGTGGGTCGCCGTCGGCTTGTTGCACGATGGGAACCTCCTTGCGCTTCCGCTCGAGTGCCTCTTGCAGCCCGAAGGCGATCCCCGTCATCATCGCCCCAGCGGCCGATCGCCGCCGCCAGCGATCGAAGCGCAGGGAGTCCTCGGGCACTTCGATCGACCCCTCGCCGCTCGGTTCGACAACCGGGGTCGGATCGTCCCCACTGTGCTCGTCGACCGTGCCGCTGTCCAGCTCTCGGTCCTCGTCCACGAAACCCACGGTAGTGCTGTATGTGTCCAGATCGGCCGGCGGGTGGCTTCCCTGGCCGAGGCGTGCGGAGCATCACGTCGCCGCCCCATTAGGATCATTTCTGTGCTCGACCGTTTCCATCCCCCGGTTGAGGAGTACCTGGAGGCGATCTTCTCCCTACTGGAAGAGGGCGTGCCCGTCATCCAGGCCCGCCTTGCCGAACGCCTCGACAAAGCGGCACCCTCGGTGTCGGAGATGCTCGATCGCCTGGAAGCAGACGATCTCATCACTCGGACCAGCCGGCAGATCGCGCTTACGCCGGCTGGCGCCGCCCTGGCCGAGGGCGTGGTCCGCAAGCATCGCCTGGCCGAGCGCCTCTTGGTCGACATCATCGGTCTCGACTGGGACAAGGCGCACCTCGAGGCCGGCCGGTGGGAGCACGTCATCTCTGATGACGTCGAGAAGCGCTTGATCGTCCTGCTCGAGAATCCCACCACCTGCCCGCACGGGAACCCCATCCCGGGCTCAGCCGGCACACGGAGCGAGCAGCGATCCCTGGCCAAGGCAGAGCCGGGTGAGAACATCAAACTCCTGAGGATCACCGAGAGTGTCGAGCACGACTCGGCCTCACTGACCTACCTGGGCGATCATGGGCTGACCCCGGGGACCACCGCCACCATCCAGGCCAAGGCCCCCGACGGAACATTGACGCTGGTCGTGGGCGACGCCACCGTGGCGGTAGGGCCGGCGATGACCAAACAGCTCTTCATCGCCTCCGCTTGAGCTCTGGGCCCCCGGGTCCTGCCCGAGCCACCAGGCCAAACCCGGGCTGGCGTGAGCATGCGCACCGCCTTGCGCTGGCCCTGCCCTGTCGCCCCCGCACCGCGCCGGTCTGGCATGAGGGCCGTCCCTGGTCAGCACTCGGTAGAGTGGAGTGCCAATCGACGAACCCACAGACTCGGCATCGGCAATCCCGCCGTCCCGTCGGTGGGAACGAACGAGACAACCGAAGTGATCATCCATGGTGCGTACTGACGACCCACAGCTCCACGACCCGGACGGGGACCAGTCCTCGATCGACGCCCGCAAGGCCGCCATCCTGACTGCGGTGGTGACCGAGTACATCGGGTCCGCATTGCCTGTCGGATCTCAGCACGTCGCCGACCTGCCCGGCGTGGGCGTGTCCTCGGCCACGGTCCGGACCGAGATGGCCGCACTCGAGGGCGAGGGCTACCTGACCCAGCCCCATACCAGTGCCGGGCGGATTCCCACCGACAAGGGGTACCGGTTCTTCGTCGACCACCTCGGTGGCCCCGGCCCGCTCGAGCCCGTCCAGCGCCAGCAGGTCCGGCAGTTCTTCGATCACGCCCACGGCGAGATCGAGCAGATGCTGGAGCGCACCTCGGGCCTCCTGGCCGATCTGACCGACTGCACGGCCATGGTCGTCGGGCCTTCCCACGAGGCTGCGGCGGTCCGCTCCGTCCAGCTGGTGGGCCTCGGGCCGCGGCTGGCCCTGCTGGTCGTGGTTCTGGCCGACGGTGCGGTGCAAAAGCAGTCGATCGAGCTGACCGAGGACACGTCGGAGGAGCGCCTGGCTGCGGCCGGCCGGCACTTGGCTGCCCACGCCGACGGGGTGACTCTGGGCATGGTGGCCCAGCAGGCCCGCTCGACGGGGGATCGGGCCACTGACTCGTTGGTAGGGGCCGGATTGGCTGCCCTCACGTCCATGCGGCCCGAGGACCACGCCGACCAGCTGTTCGTGGGAGGTCCCTCCCGGCTGGCCGCCGCCTTCGACGCAGTCGAGACGGTTCGATCGGTGTTGACCATCTTGGAGCAGCAGCTGGTGGTGGTCTCGTTGCTGCGCGATGTACTCGATCGTGGCCTGTCGGTGGCTATCGGGGCCGAGCACGGCTTCGAGCCGTTGGCCTCGTGTGCCATCGTGGTCATGCCGGTCGCGGTGGAGGGGGAGAAGGCCGGCACCATCGGCCTGCTCGGGCCCACCCGGATGAATTATCCACAAGCGTTGGCTGTCGCACGGGTGGTCGGCGAGCGACTCGGCCAGCGCCTCGGCGAGACCGGAAACCTTTGATCGGAACAGGCAATAGATGAACGACGACCTGTACGCCCTCCTGGGCGTGACGCGCGACGCCAGCGACGACGAGCTCAAGCGTGCCTATCGGCAAAAGGCACGCGAGCTGCACCCTGACGCCACCGGTGGCGACGCAGCCACCGATGAGCGGTTCAAAGAGGTGAGCATGGCCTACGAGGTCCTCCGCGATCCTGAGCGACGAGCCCGCTACGACCGGTTCGGGGCCGAGGGCGTCTTCGGACCGGCGGCCGGCAACGGTGGGTTCAGCGGCAACCCGGGAGACATCTTCGGTGGCGGCGGACTGGGCGACCTCTTCGATGCCTTCTTCAACGGTGGCGTTCCCGGAGGTCCCGGCGGCGGACGCCGGCGCACCGGTCCCACACCCGGCCCCGATGTCGAGATGGTGGTCGGGTTGGAGTTCCGCGAGGCCATCTTCGGCACGCGCCGGGAGGTCACCGTCGAGGGGCCGGTCCACTGTGAGACCTGCGCCGGCAGCGGTGCTCGCCCGGGCACATCAGCCATCCGCTGCCCGGACTGCGACGGCGCCGGCGAGTTGCGCCGGGTCCGGAACTCGATCCTGGGCCAGGTGGTCACGGCCATGCCCTGCCAGCGGTGCCAGGGGACGGGCGAGGCGGTCACCACTCCCTGCACCGACTGCGGTGGCGACGGCCGGAGGGTCGTCGAGCGGACGCTGACCGTCGAGGTGCCTGCCGGCGTCGACAACGGCTCGACGCTCCGCCTCGGGGGGCACGGACCGGCTGGCTACCGCGGTGGCCCCAACGGCGCCCTGTTCGTCCATCTCTCGGTGAACGAGGACGACGTCTTCGAACGCGACGGCACCGATTTACACGCCGACCTCTACGTGGCCATGACCCAAGCCACCTTGGGGGCGACGGTGGGGTTCGAGACGCTCGACGACCACCGCGACGTGACCATCGTCCCAGGGACACAGACAGGACAAGTGATCAGGATGAAGGGCCTCGGCGTCCCCCACCTGCGCGGCCGGGGCCGGGGCGACCTCTACATCCGGGTCGTGGTCGAGACCCCGACCGACCTCGACGCCGCCCAGCGTGAGCTGGTGGAGCACCTGGCCATCGAGCGAGGCGAAGAGTTGGATCCGCCCGGTCCCGACAAGCTGTTCTCCAAGATCCGCTCCGCACTCAGCTGACGTGTCGAGCTGACGTGTCGGCGCGCGCCCCCGACGAGAACGGGTCGGAGCGCTCACCGGTCGGCCCGGCATCGGTCGATGCCGCGGCCATGGTCTTCGTCGACGATCCGAGCCGCCCGGTCCTGAGCCGGGCCGATGCCCATCACCTGACCGCAGTGCTCCGACTGCGGGACGGCGAGATCGTGGTGGCCGGTGACGGAGCCGGACGGTGGGCACGCTGTCGGATCGACTCGGGCCGGAGTCCGACCGGTCCCACCCTGGTCCCGTTGGGGCCGGTGCAGCTGACGGCGCCGGCTGAGCCGGCCGTCACAGTGGCCTTCGCCCCGGTGAAGGGGGATCGCCCCGAGTGGGTGGTGCAGAAGCTGACCGAGCTGGGCGTGGACCGGATCGTGCCCATCCTCACCGCACGATCGGTGGTTCGCTGGGAAGGCGATCGGGCAACCAAGTCGGTGGAACGACTGCGTCGGGTGGCCCAGGAGGCAGCCGCCCAATGCCGGCGGGCCTGGTTGCCCGAAGTCGCCGCCGTCTCCACGCTCGGGTCACTGGCTGCCCTGACCGGGAGACCGACCACCTTGGCCTGCCCGGGCGGCGGACCGCCGGACCTCGACCGGCCGGTAGTCGCAATCGGGCCCGAAGGCGGATGGGACGCAGCCGAGCTCCAGGCCGGATTCGACACCGTCGGGCTCGGTGGAAATGTTCTCCGGGCGGAGACCGCTGCGGTTGCGGCTGGTACGTTACTCTGCGCGTTGAGACAACACCTGATAGCGCCTCTTGCATAACCACGCTTCGTGGGCGAAACTGTAGGGAATCACGTTGGTGAACAACTGGGTAGGGCTTGCGGCAATGGGCACGGCGACTTGAGCTCCGTGCCTGGTACCCATCCCTCACCTCGAAAATTAGCTGTGGGAAACTCGGAACACCGGGTAACGAGAGTCAATGAGGGGCACATGACGATAGTGAACAGAACATGACGGCGGTGGACAGT
>JAUTXB010000138.1 GCA_030838245.1 Acidimicrobiaceae bacterium | reverse complement strand
CGCTGGGCATCCGAGTCAATGCGATCTCCCCGGGCGTCACATTCGAAGGCACCAACCCGGTAGTGGAGGTGGCCGGGCCGATGATGGCGACCACGCCAATCGGGCGGCTCGTCAATCCCGATTCAATCGCTCACGCCGCTGTATTCCTAGCCAGCGATGATGCAGCGGACATCCACGGTACAGTCCTCGACGTCGACGGAGGGCGGTCCTCGGTGCTCTTTGCCGCCCGATGACTGGGGCGATGCGATCGGGTGGCCATCGGCGAGGGAGGCGCTTTCGGCGGAACCTCGAAGGGTCCCACCGTGTCCAGCCTCCGGATAGTTCGGGTGTCTCCATGGCGGAGTCCCGTCTAAATGGCTCCGAGCTGGTCAGATCGGATTGTTGCCCCGACGACCTCCCCCGAGTACCGGTTTGCTCGAGTCGGACGAGCCGACCACGGGGCACGACCGGTGACGGCACACACGAGAGAGAGCAGCCAAATGAGCGATGAACGCAAGGTTCGAGAAGTGATGGCCCGTTATGTGCGGTCGACCGACGCTCGCGACGGGGTCGCGTAGGGGTCGTTGTTCACAGACGACGCGACCGTGCAGATCTACACCAAGACCGGACCGGGCGCTTACGAGCCGGTAGGCGAGCCGTTGATCGGCGGCGACGGTGTCCGCTACGCGGTCGAGCATTTCATGGCCCCCCAACCTGAGCTCGGATCGAGTCATCATGTGACAGCCGATCACCTGATCGACGTCGACGGGGAACAGGCGCATCTCAATGCCCAGTTCGTTGTGTTCGAGGTTCGCGGTGATCCCCGGCCGCCCGGCGGTTGGCCCGACGGCGCGTTCGGCGCCCAAGGCAGCGTGCGGCCGATCGAGTCCGGCTATTACGACACCGACCTGAGTCGAGTGGACGGCGAATGGAAGATCGTCCATCACCGCGTCCTCATGGACCTACCGATGGCCCCCCCGAGCGCTTGACCATGCAGCGGTTCTATGACAAAGGAGCACGGCGATGAGAGCGGTCGTCTACCGCCGCTACGGCGGTCCCGAGGTCCTCGAAGTCGTCGACCTCGACGAGCCGAAGATGGCGCAGGACAGCGTCTTGGTCCGGATCAAAGCGGCCGGGTTAAATCCCGCCGACATTAAACTCCGACAAGGTGTGATGGAACAGGCTATGGACGCCTGGTTCCCGGTCATACCGGGATGGGATCTTGCCGGCGTGGTCGAGGCGGTCGGCCCGGCGGTGGGCGAATTCGCGGTGAGCGACGAGGTCATCGGCTATGTCCGCCAACCGATCCTCCGGTACGGTACCTACGCCGAGAAAATCGCGACGCCGTCATGCACACTGGTCCACAAACCCCGACGGGCCACGTGGACCGAGGCCGCCGGGCTACCCCTCGCCGCGCTGACCGCGTACCAAGCGGTGGTCCACGCCCTCGACGTCGCCGACGGCGAGACCCTCCTCGTGCATGGCGGCGCGGGAGGAGTCGGCTCGCTTGCCGTCCAGATCGCACAGGCACAAGGTGCCCGGGTCATCGCCACCGGCGCCGAGATCAACCACGACTACCTCCGGTCACTCGGCGCGGAAGCCACCGCCTACGGTGACGGGCTCGTCGAGCGGGTCCGGTCCCTCGCCCCTGGCGGTGTGCACGCGGTGTTAGACACCGCCGGACGGGGAAGCCTGGCCACTACCGCGTCACTCGCTCGTCCCGAGGTGCGGGTCGCTTCCATCGTCGATCCCACCAGCTACCCAGGCACCATCGCCGTCTACGCCCGCTTGGATCTCGAGGATCTCACCGCCGTGGTCCGACTGGTGGACGACGCCAAGGTCACCGTGCGCGTAGGCGCCACCTTCCCACTCGACGAAGCCGCCGATGCCCAACGATTCCTCGAAACTGGCGAAGCACGCGGAAAAGTAATCCTTGACATCGGGAGCTGAGCAGCGATCGGGGACGACGAGCGACGTCAGGCCCGGGACATCTCGGTCGGCGACTTGGTTGCCATCGCCCGGGGCATCGACCCGTTGGCTGCCTCGGAGTCTTGAAGCTTCCCGATCTTCTTGCCGTAGCAATCGATGAGCATCTATCCGTGCCACTCGGCGACATTCCAGTTGGCTGGCCCTGATCTTCGGTCATGTCAGCCTCCATCTCAACAATCGACCGAGGACATGCGTGAATCGCCCCCACCGCAGATTGCACTCCTCCCCCCGGCGAGGATGCACTGTGCCTTTCCCACTGTGGCTGACGTGTAACGAGCATCGGCAGCGGCCCGTCGGTCGCACCCTTGGTCTTACGGTGTGCACCCCCAAAAGTCAGGGGTGTCTGCCAGGGGGTCCCACGGTGTGAAGGAGGAGGCGGTTGGCGGATCATGGTTTCGAAGGATCGCCGGAACGGTGATCCAACCTGCTAGTTGAGCGAAAAAAGCGGTCTCACGCCTCACTGGCGGGAAGCACGAATGAGGCCCTCGTCTCCGAAAGGACTTCCCATGACATCGACCAAGGCGATGATCCCGATCGACGGCTCATCCGTACACCTTTGGAACCGTTCAACAAGGAGGATGCATTCGATGAACACCCAAATCCGTATCGGGGGGAACCGCAGGAAGGTCGCTAGGCTGCTGCTCCCGATCGGGATGCTGGGGGTCGGCGGCATTGTTACCAGCCAAGCCCTGCCCCTCGGGGCCTACGCCTCGACCCCAAAGGCAGGAAAGGCCACGGTCGTCATGGCCGAAAGTGGCGGACAATTCGGCAAGATCCTGACGACAACCAGCGGCTCCGCCCTCTACACCTATTCCAAGGACACCAAGAATCACTCCAAGGTCACCGACGCGCTCCTCGCGGCCTGGCCTCCGCTCGTCGTTCCGGCGGGCGCAAAACCGGCAGGCAACAGCGTTGTCGACCTCGGCGTCATCAAGCGTACAAACGGGCAGGAGCAGGTGACATACCGAGGAAAGCCCCTCTACACCTTCATAAAGGATATGGGAAACCAGGTCACGGGTCAGGGAATCAAAGGCTTCTCAGTCGTGAAGCTGCCTACAACTAAGGCCGCGGCGAAGACCTCTATGAGCTTGACCAAGTCGCCGACCAACAACGGAATACCCCAGAACAACGGCGGCGACGGGGACGCCGACAACAACGGCGGCCCGAGCGACGGAGACGGGAACGTCTGACCGACGGCTAGTGCACTCGCTCCGGGCGACGGCCGAAGTCCCGGTCGCTGTCCGGAGCGATCCGCACCGAAACAGCAGGAAAAGTTCAAAATGGGAGGAACCACCCTTCCCTGTTTGAGGATCAATCATGTCTCAGCTCAAGCTGCACGAAACGTCTCAACCCGAGTTACGCCCCATCAGCCGCCTTGTCTCAAATCGCCCTCCGAGTGTCCAGGACACAGGTTTAGTCCTCTCCGCCACCGCGTTGATCCTGCGGCTCGCGTGCGCCGGATTGCTCATCTGGATCGGCGTCATCCACCTCCACCTCTGGCTGGAGGGCTACCGACACATCCCGACCAATGGGCCTTTCTTCCTTGCTGATGCGGTGGTCGCCTTCGTCTTTGCCGCCGCGCTCCTCGCATGGCCACGAGCGATTGTCGGACTGTTGGGGGCGGCCTTCACCCTCGGGACATTGGCTGCCCTCGTCATCAGTATCAATATTGGTCTCTTCGGATTCAAGGAGTCCACGGGCGCCTCATTTGTTGTGCTGTCGCTCGTGATCGGGGCCATCGCCACACTCGTGCTGCTCGTCTGGTCGGCTCTCATCGCTGACGGACATCGATAATGATGCGCCTTCCAATAAGGCCACGGGACGCGACATCTCGAGTCGTGGGTAGCAACCCATCTCCAGACCCCACGCCTGGGCGCGGCGGTTGGGCCAAGCTGGCAACGCTGATGGTGGCGATGGTAGCGATGCTGTCGGTTGCACTGGGCCCGCTGGCAGCTGCGGCCGCGGTGAAGCCCACTGGCCCTCACACGGCCAACCCTGCCGCATTCAGTTGGTTCAAGCCGGCTCCGCCACCGAGCGGATGGCGACAACTCGCCCTGCCTTCGGGCACAGCTGTCCTTTCGTATCCACCATCACTGCGTCCCCTCAAGGGCGACCGGGGTTCCGTATCAGCCGCATCGGTCGGACGCGACGGCAACTTCCTCGTCTACGTGAATGCCACGCCACAGGAAGGTGACGAGCGCCTGGCCGGATGGGCGGAATCTCGCCTCGGGCACCTACTGGGAGACGACGCTTCCTCGGTCCACGAGGAGTCTGAGGCGGAGGGTCTGGCCTTTCGCAGCGGCCGCGGATCCTGCGTGATCGACGACTACGTCACGAAGGTCGGGCACCATCCATTCCATGAGATCGCATGTCTCGTGGAAGGGGCAAAGGGCGGCAGCGTCGTTGTCGCCGCGGCACCATCCCCGGCCGGGAACCGCGTCAACGCGACCTTGGAACGTGCGGTCTCTTCGTATTTGGTTCGCTGACAACACGGGCTGATCGGTCAAGCTCAATGCCCGAACCGAACGGAGCTCGAGACGGCGGTTCCCGATTGCCAGTCGGACACGTTATTGGAGTGTCTGGTCTGGCGCTTAAGGCCATCCTGCTACTTCAAGGCGAGGGCTGAGGTTGGCGTGAGCACTCGGCCCAGGGGCGATCGAGGATGGTCAGAGGGTCGACGGCCAGCCGGGTCGGTCAGAGGGCGAGCGTCGCCCCGCCGTCGACCACCAGCGCGGCCCCGTTCACGAACCGGGCGGGATCCGAGCACAGGAAGGCCACCACCTTGCCGAAGTCGGCCGGGTCGCCCATCGGGGCCCCGCCGTCGTTGCCCAGCTGGCGCATGCGCTCGGTGGCGTGCGGCCCCGGGCAGGCCAGGTTGAGGGTGATGCCGGTGCCGTCGGCGGCAAGGTCGTGAGCCGCAGTTTTCGCCCATGCCCATAGGCCGACCCGGGCCGTGTTGGACAGAGCCAGGGTCGGTAGGGGCTGCACCACCGAGTAGGAGGTCAGACAGCAGATACGGCCCCATCCGCGCTCGGCCATGACGGGCACGGCCGCCCGGACCAGACGGACCGACGTGAGCAGGTTGGCGTTGAGCGCGGCAATGAGGGATGCGTCGTCGACGTCGAGGGCACGCCCGGGGGGAGGCCCGCCGGCGTTGGCCACCACGATGTCGAGCGAGCCGAAGCGATCGACGGCCAGGTCGACGAGACGGGCCGGGACCTCGGGGTCGGTGACGTCGGCCGCCATCGTGGCCACCTCGGCACCGGCGGCTTCGAGCGCGGCCGCCGCCTCAGCCAGCGACTCCTCACCGCGGGCGGCCACGACCAGGCGAGCGCCTTCGGCAGCCAGGGCGTCGACGACGCCTCGCCCGAGCCCTCTCGATCCCGCGGTGACCAGCGCCACTTTTCCCTCGATGCCCAGGTCCATTCCCCTACCCCTCGCTCGCCGTCTTCGTGGTGCTAACGGTCGACGACCACCAGTGAGTGGTCGACCGCGTTCAACGGGTCCGGAGCGCCGTCGTCGTCGATGACCACGATGTCCTCGAGCCGCATGCCGAACCGGCCGGGCAGGTAGATCCCCGGTTCGACCGAGAAGGCGTGACCGGGAGCCAGCACCTCTTCGTTCCCGCTGACCAGGTAGGGGTCCTCGTGTGCCTCGATGCCGATCCCGTGTCCGGTGCGGTGGATGAACTGCTCGCCGTAGCCGGCCTCGGCGATGATGTCCCGGGCCACTGCGTCTACGTGCTCGGCCGCCACCCCGGCACGCGCCGCGGCCACGGCCGCCTGTTGCGCCGATCGCAGGATCTCGTAGCACCGGGCTATCTCGGCCGACGGCTCCCCGGTCACCACCGTCCTGGTGATGTCCGAGCAGTACCCGACGTCGCCGTCCAACGAGTAGCTGCCGCCGAAGTCGCACACGACGGTTTCGCCGTGCTGGATGACGCGACCACCGGGTTCGTGATGGGGGCTGGCGGCGTTGGGCCCGCTGCCCACGATGGCGAAGTTAACCCGCTGATGGCCCTCGGCCACCAGCATGGAACCGATGTCGGCCGACACGTCGGCCTCGGGCCGGCCGACCAGAGGGATCCCGCCCGACTGCAGGACCGTCGCCACCCGGTCGGCCGCGGCCCCGGCCGCTCGCAGGGCGGCCACCTCGGCCGGGTCCTTCACCGCCCGGACCGGCGAGGTAACCGAAGAGGCGACCTGCCACGTGCGACCCGGGAGCCGCGCCTGGAGGGCGAGGACCGACGTCGCCCAGGCCCGATCGGAGATGGCCAGCCGGCGGCGTTC
>JAUTXB010000121.1 GCA_030838245.1 Acidimicrobiaceae bacterium | reverse complement strand
ATACGCCTGCTCGTATCCCTTGGACGGGTCGACCAACGTCATCAGCATGCTGCCCACTTTGACCGGGTAGTCCTCGACCCCGCCCACCTCGAGTGGATAGTTCAACGGCTCATCTCCTTGTCGGCTCGGTCGGTGCTCGTTCGGTCATGTCGTTGCTGGCAATGGAGCGTAGGACAGGAGCGAGCGACCGGCGCGATGCTTTCAGATGACAGGCGGCCGAGACCGCCAGCGAGGTGAACCTCATGACCGACCTGCTTGCATCACAGTCCTCTGACGAGAGCGTCAGCGATCGCGTCGCCTTGGGCAAGGCAGCGCGACAACGGGTCCCCCGGTCGAGTCACGGCGAGTGGGAGCCGACCGGCGACCGGCCCGACCCGGTCGGGCTGCTGCAGTCCCAGGAGGCCGAGCGGGTCCCGGAGCTCGTGCCCATCCGCCATGGCCGCATGCTGGCCTCGGAGTTCTCGTTCTTCCGGGGGGCAGCCCTGGGTATGGCCTCCGATCTGGCCTCCACCCCCACCGCCGGGTTCGAGGTCCAGATCTGTGGCGACGCCCACCTTTCCAACTTCGGGGTATTCGGTACCCCCGAGCGCGGCATGCTCTTCGACGTCAACGACTTCGACGAGACGGTGGCCGGCCCGTGGGAGTGGGATGTGAAGCGGCTGGCGGCCAGCCTGGCCGTGGCCGGCCGAGATCGCGGCTTCACCGACCTGGAGCGGGCTGACATCGTCACCGCCGCCGCCCGGAGCTACCGGACGGCCATGCGCGCATTCGCGGCGATGTCGAACCTGGACGTCTGGTACGGGCGACAGGATGTCGCCGTCCTCGACACGTGGCGGGCCCAGATGGGCCGGCGGGAGAAGAAGGTGGTCGAGACCACCTTGACCAAAGCGCAGAACCGGGACCACCTCACTGCCTTCGCCAAGCTGACCACCAGCGACGGAGGGGTGGTCCGGCTCCGAGATGAGCACCCCCTCATCACGCCCCTCGACAAACTGATGGAACCGGTGGCCGCCGAAGCCATGCGGGAGAGCCTCGGGTCCACGTTCGAGGACTATGCGTCGAGCCTGCCGCTCGATCGCCAACGGCTGCTCAAGACGTTCCGACCGGTGGAGATCGCCCGCAAGGTCGTGGGAGTGGGCAGCGTGGGCACCCGATGCTGGATCATCCTGCTGCTCGGGCGCGACGCGAGCGACCCCTTGATCCTCCAGGCCAAAGAAGCGGGACCGTCGGTTCTGGAGCGCTACCTGTCTCCCAGCCCGTTCGACCACCAGGGGCAACGGGTGGTCGAGGGTCAGCGCTTGATGCAGGCGGCCAGTGACATCCTGCTGGGCTGGGTGCGGGTCGACGGCATCGACGGTGTGGAACGGGACTTCTACGTTCGCCAGCTTTGGGACCACAAAGGCTCGGTGGACATCGGCGGCATGGTCCCTCACGGCATGGGCCTCTATGGCGAGCTGTGCGGCTGGACCTTGGCCCGGGCCCACGCCCGCTCCGGGGATCGCATCGCCATCGCCGCCTACCTGGGATCCGGTCCGACCTTCGACTCGGCCATCGCCCGCTTCGCCGACGCCTACGCCCAACAGAACGAAGCCGACCACCAGGCCCTGGTGGACGCCCACCGGGACGGCCGGATCGAGGCGACGTTGGGACTTTGAGCGGGTCGGGTCGGTTCGGCGGCAAGGAGAGCCGCCTGGAGCAACGCCACGGCAGGATGGCTACAGGAATTCCATGTTCCGAGCCTCGCGGGTGAGCTCGTCCCGAAAGGCCGGGTCGGCCACGGCGATCAGCCGCTCGGTCCGTTGTTGGATTGTGCTGCCCCGCAGCTCGGCCACCCCGTGCTCGGTGACCACTCGGTCGACGATGTTCTTGTAGGTGGTGACGGCGGCTCCGGCGTGTAGCCGGGGGACCACCCGTGAAACGGTGCAGTCGTGGGTCGAGGAGTGCAGCACGATGAACGACTGACCCTCGGGCGAATAGATGGCACCGCGAGCGAAGTCGGGCTGGCCGCCGGACGAGGAGAAGTAGTGGCTGCCGAGCGACTCGGAGGCGCACTGCCCGAGAAAGTCGACCTCGAGGGTGGCGTTGATGGCCACGAACCGGTCCTCTTGGGCCACCCGATGGGCGTCGTTGGTGTAGTCGACCGGCCAGAACTCGACTCCGGGGTTCCCGTCGACGAAGTCGTACAGGCGCCGGGAGCCAAGGGCGGTGGTGGTGACCACCTTGTTCCGATTGCTCCGTTTGCGGCTGCCGGTCACCGCCCCCGACTCGATGAGGTCGACCACGGCATCGGTGATCAGCTCGCTGTTGATGCCGAGGTGCTTACGGTCGTGCAGCAAGCCCAGCACGGTGCCGGGGATGGCTCCGATGCCTACCTGGAGGGTGGCCCCGTCAGCGATCCGCTCCGCCACCAGTTCGGCGATGCGCCGATCAGCCGGGCTGGCTTCGGGTTGGTCCAGCTCGATAAGCGGGTAGTCGGCCTCTGACCATCCCACCACCTGACTCACATGAACCTGGTTCTCGCCGAACGTCCGAGGCATGGCCCGGTTGGCCTCGAGGAACAGAGGCACATCACCGGCCAGTGCGGCCATGTACTCGGCGTGACACCCAAGGGAGAAATACCCGTGATCGTCGGGGGACGAGGCACTGGCGATGGCCAGCGGGCGACGAGCCGTCCGTCGCAACAACGCGGGCACGTCGCTGAAATTGTTGGGGACAAGGTCGCACCGACCGTCGGCAAAGGCCTGGCGGTCGCAATCGGACAGGAACCAGGACACATGTCGAAGCCCGGGCAGCTCGCCCCGAATATAGGCACGGTCTCTGAGAGGCAGCATCTGATGGAGCCGCACGTCGTCGAAGCGGCCGGCACCGGCCTCGATGGCATCGAGAACCGTGTCGGGCGCCCCGTTGGCCACGCCGATGATGACATCGCTGCCGTCGATGATGTGATCGAGGACGGCCTCGGGCGGACAGAGCCGGCTGGCCAGTGCGGCCTCGGTGTTCGATGAGCGTTTCACGCCGGCATCGTAGGGCACCGCCGTCAGTTCCGAGCGGGCGTGTTCAATGAGATGACGAGCCAGGGCCAGGCTGTTGGCCGGGCACACCGTGACGGGACAGGGTCATACTCTGCGGATGCGAATGTTGCGACCATCGGATCGCACCCGTTGCTGGTGGGTGGTGGCGGCCATGGCGATCGTGATGCTGCCCATCAGCATCGACAGCTTCGGGCTGGTTGTCGCCCTCCCTTCCGTCGCTTCGAGTTTCTCGGCGACCACGTCGGAGCTGGCCTGGGTGCTCAACATGGCCATCTTGTTCTTCGGTGCCGGTGCCATGGTGCTGGGACGGTTGAGCGACATCCTCGGGCGCCGCCGGCTGCTGATCGCCTCCATCACCGTCCTGGCCGTCGCCTCGGTAGGGTGCGCGTTAGCGCCGTCCGTCGGCGTCCTGATCGGCTTCCGGGCGCTCGAGGGAGTCGGGATGTCGGGGACCTATGCCGCCTCGTTCCCCATCGTGAGCAACGCCTTCGCGCCCGAGCGACGGTCGGTCGGATTGGGCATGTGGGCTGCCGGCTTCATGCTCGGCAACGTGATCGGTGGGCCGCTGGCCGGGTGGTTCTCGGAGTCTCTGTCGTGGCGCTGGTTGTTCTGGCTGAACCTCCCCCTTCTGGCCGCCGGATTGGCCATCACGCTGTTGGCGGTCGAAGAGTCGAGGGACGAGTCGGCCTCCCGGTCCATTGACTGGTTCGGCGTGGTGACGCCGACGCTCGCCCTCCTCTGCCTCCTGTTCGGCCTGCAGTCGGCCAATGAGCTGGGCTGGGGATCGCCGGCCGTGGTCGGATCGCTTGGCGTCTCGGCCCTGCTCCTCGCCGTCTTCCTCGTCTATGAGCCGAAGCGACCCGAGCCGTTGATCGACTTCGACCTCTTTCGCAACCGCACGTACTGGTCGGCCACCACCGTCGGGTTCGCCGGCAACTTCGGTTTCGCCCTCACCTTGTTCTTCACACCTCTCTACCTACAGGTGGTCCTGGGCTATACGCCCGCCCACGCCGGCATCGTGCTGCTGGCCTACTCGGTGCCGTGCTTCCTCGTCTCGGCGGCGATCGGACCGATCAGCGACCGGTTTGGCGCTCGAGCGGCCATGGTGGCCGGCATGGTCCTGCTGGCGGCCGGAGCGGTCGCCTACGCCTTCGTCAGCCCGTCCACCGGCGTGATGCTGGTCGTGGTCGTGGCGGTGGTCGGGGGGATCGGAACGGGCGGGGCGTTCAACGGTTCGAACATCTCAGGCGTGAGCGCCGTCACCGAGGAGAAGGTGGGGGCAGCGTCGGGAGTCCTGGGCCAGATCCGGCTGCTCGGCCAGACGCTGGGCGTGACGCTGGGCCTGGTGGTCTTCAATACGTTCGCCGAGCGCCGGCTCAACGATCTCGCGCCCGGAGATCAACTCACCCACGCCCAGGTCCACGACGTCCACGGTCTGCTGGCCGGCTCCCAGGCCGCCCGACAGGCGCTGGCCCGCGACACCCCCGCCCTGGCCCGGCACGTGCAGGACGTGGTAACCCAGACCTTCGTGGCCGGCCTGCGCTCGTCGATGATCTTCACGGCCGCCGTCTGCCTATGCGGCGTGGCTGCGGCCATGGCCACCCCCCGGACTCGAGCAGTCGTCCCGATGCAGGATTCCTCGTCAGTGAACCAAGGGAGCCTCACGTAATGCAAGCGAACGACCTGCCCTGGACCGACGCCATGGGTCAGGCCGAACTGGTTCGCTCCGGTGCGGTCGTTGCACGCCAGCTGGTCGATGCGGCCATCGACCGCATCGAAGCGCTGGACCCGGCGGTCGGCGCCTTGGTCGACCGCCGCTTCGACCAGGCTCGGGCCGAGGCCGACTTGGTCATCGCCGACCGGGCACCGGCCGACGGGCAACCGTTCGCCGGCGTTCCCTTCCTCCTCAAGGACGCCGTGCAGCACTCCGAGGGTGACCGCTACCAGCACGGGATGCGATTTCTGCGCGACAACCCGTGGCGCTCGCCGAGCGACACCGAGCTCACCCGTCGGTACCGGGCCGCCGGCCTGATCGTGCTGGGCCGGACCAAGGCGCCCGAACTGACCATCTCACCCACCACCGAGCCGTTGGCCTTCGGCCCGACCTGCAATCCGTGGGACCTCACCCGCTCGCCGGGGGGGTCCAGCGGTGGGTCGGCTGCCGCTGTGGCCTGCGGGATGGTCCCTGCCGCCCACGGGAACGACATGGGAGGATCAATCCGGATCCCGGCATCGTGCTGCGGGCTGGTCGGGCTCAAGCCGAGCCGAGACCGGACCAGCCTGGCCCCCGACCTGGGGTCGTACTGGGGACCGCTCACCCATGAGCACGTCCTCACCCGATCGGTACGGGATTCCGCCGCCATCCTCGACGCCAGCGCCGGCCCGGTGCCCGGCGACCTGCACCGGGCCCCGCCTCCCGCCGGCCCCTGGCTCGACGACGTGGGGCGGGACCCCGGGCGGTGCCGGGTCGGCCTGGTGGTCGACCAACCGTCGGGTGGACCGGTGGACCCCGAGTGCGTCGCCGCGGTCGAGGATGCCGCCCGGCTGCTCGAGAGCCTCGGTCACGAGGTGGGCGAGCTGGCCGGTGCCGCCCTGTCCGACCCTGACGGCCTGGCCGGGGTGAGCACGGTGATCGCGGCCAGCATCGCCCGAGACGTCGGCATGTGGGAGGAGCGGCTTGGAGCGTCGGCCACCGACATGGAGCCGATGCCGGCGGCCATGGTCGAGGCCGGTCGGGCACTGACCGCCGCACAGTTGATCGACGCCATCGACGCCATCGCCCGGTGGAGTCGGGCCATCGAGGGGGCATCGGCCGCCTTCGACGTGCTGCTCACCCCCACCATGGCCATCGTGCCACCCGAGTTGGGCACGCTGTCGGGTGACCGACCCCTGGCCGACGTGTTCTCGGGCTGGTCGGCGATGTCGGGCTTCGCCCTCCCCTTCGACGCGTCGGGCCAGCCCGCCATCTCGCTGCCCCTGTGGTGGACGGCCGGAGGCCTGCCGGTGGGCGTCCAGGTGGTAGCCCACTACGGCCGCGAGGACCTGCTCTTCCGGTTGGCCTCGCAGCTCGAGGAGGCCCGGCCCTGGGCCGCCCGTCATCCGGCCATGGCCATCGCGACCTGACCGTTTGCGCCTGTGGTGATGATCGAGATCTGCTCAGGGCGTCGAAGTGACGCCTGCGGAGCTGATCACGCCGGTTCGATCTCGCTCGACCCTTCTTCGATCACCCGCTCGGACCCGTGGGCATCAGTGACACCAGTGCCGGTCATTCCGAACAGGGCGACAAGGCACCCGATAACCGCAAAGACGGCGCCGAACCAGAAGGCGATCGAAAAACCATGATTGAGGGCGTTGACCTGGGCGAGGGGCCCATGGCCATGTGAGCCGATGAACCTCGTCGTCGCTGAGACGGCGATGGTCGAGAGGACGGCGACCCCGAGTGCCCCGCCAATCTGCTGGGTCGTCGTGATCAGCCCGGATGCGACGCCTGCCTCATGGGGGCCGACACCGGTCACCGCGCCGATGGTCACCGGTACGAACGAAAGGCCGAGGCCCACACCGGCCAGGAGGAACCCGGGCAGCAGGGTACCGACGTACGTCCCGTGAGGGGAGATCTGGGCGAAATAGACGAGTCCGCCAGCAGCAAAGGCCATCCCGATGGACATCACGAGCCGAACTCCGAGCTTGGCCACCAGTGATTGGGCCGCCCCGGCCGCCACGATGATCGCGCCGGCAATCGACAGGTACCCGACACCGGTCTTGAGAGCCGAGTACCCCAGGACTTGTTGCATGTAGAGGGACAGGAAATAGAACATGGAGAAGATCGACGCACCCAAAGCCAGCGAGACCAGGTTCGAAACGCTGAGGCTCCGATTGGAAAAGATGGACAAGGGAACGAGGGCAGACGCGGTTCGGCGCTCGATAACGATGAACAAAGCGATGAGAACGAACGCCGCCGCCAGGCACCCCAGCGTGTTCGTCGAGGCCCAGCC
>JAUTXB010000105.1 GCA_030838245.1 Acidimicrobiaceae bacterium | reverse complement strand
CACCTCGTCGGTCCCGAGGATGTGGACCCCGTGGAATGGGGGGGTGAAGGGAGCGCCGGTTGGCACTGTCGGGCTGTAGGGGGCGATGACCGGCGCCAGGATCGCCACCAACACCAGCACCAACAATGCGATGATCCCCACCCGGTCGCCGATCGACAGCTTGTCGAGCGAGCGCGTCGCCCCCCTCAGGCGGGCGGTGCCCCTGCGTGGTGGGACGAAGACGTAGGGCTCAGCGACGGCCACGGGGCCTCCCAGTGGCGATCGTTGGACCCCTCACGATGGATGGTCCCGGCGAGCGTCGAGCGAGACGGGGCAGGCCACGACACGCGCCCCGTCGGTCCCCACCGGCTCCAGTTCCGGTGCGTCGGTGGTGCACGAGGAAACAGCAAGTGAACAACGGGGGTGGAAGCAACAACCGCTGGGCGGGCTCATCGGGTTGGCCGGCTCGCCCGGGAGCAGCGCCTTGGCGCCCCCGATGCCGGGAACGGTGGCGAGGAGGGCGCGGGTGTAGGGGTGCACCGGGTCGGCACAGATCTGATCGGCCGGGCCCAGCTCGACGATTCGACCCAGGTACATGATGGCGATCCGGTCAGCCACCATTCGGGCCGCGGCCAGATCGTGGGTGACGAACAGGACGGCCATGCCGAGCTCTCGTCGCAGCCGTCCGATGAGGTTCAGGACCGTTGCCGCCAGAGACACGTCGAGGGCGCTCGTCGGCTCGTCGCACAACAGGACCTCGGGGGGAACGACGGTCGACCGGGCCAGAGCTACCCGTTGGCGCTGGCCACCAGAGAGATGGGCCGGCTTGGCCTGGGCCACCTCCTCCGGCAAGCCCACCAGGGCGAGGGACTGAGTAACCCGTTGAGCCCGCTGGCTCCGGGTCACCCCTTCTTCGCTGCGCAGCCGCTCGCCGATCAACTCACCGACGGTCAGCCACGGGGTGAGGGAGGCTCCGGCGTCCTGGAAGACCATCTGCGGGCGACCACCTCGCCCGAATTCGATGCCCCCTTCGTCGATGCCTTGAAGCCCGGCGATCGACCGCAACAGCGTGGACTTGCCACAGCCGCTCTCACCGACAAGGGCGACCGCCTCGCCTTCGACGATGGAGAGCTCCACGCCCCGTAGAGCCTGGAGCTTCTCCCGCTTCAGGCTCGAGCCGATCGGGAATGACTTGTGCACGTCGTGGACCAGGACCGCCGGTGGCGGCCCCCCGATGACGGTCCGATGGACGGGCGGCCAGGGCTCTGCTGTTGGTGGCGATGTGGCCACCGCGATCTGGGCGCTCGGGCGAACGCAGGCCACCGAATGGGTGTCGCCGTCACCCTCGACCGGCCCGAGCTCGGGCAGCGCCTGGTCGCACGTCTCGGCGTGAAAGTCGCATCGGGGACCGAACGGGCAGCCCGGCGGGTGATCCCGGGGATCGGGGGGCTCACCGGGCAACGTCACCACCGGTCGGCTGCGATCGGTGTTCAACAGCAACCTCGAGCGCAACAGGCCCGCCGTGTAGGGATGCCGAGGTTGGCGGAAGACCTCCGTGGCCGGACCGATCTCGGCGATCCGTCCGCCGTAGAGCACGGCGATCCGATCGGCGATCTGGGCGGCAACTCCCAGATCATGGGTGATGAGGACGAAGCTCGTGCCCATGTCCCTGCAGAGGTCGGACAGCAGGCGCAGGATCTGCGCCTGCACCGTTACGTCCAGGGCCGTCGTGGGCTCGTCGGCCACGACCAGAGATGGTTGGCCGGCCACGGCCATGGCGATCATCACTCGCTGGCGCAGGCCGCCTGACAGCTCATGGGGATAGGCCCGCTGCCGCCGCTTGGCGTCGGGGATCCCGACTGAGTCGAGGAGGGTGATGGCTTCGTCCAACGATCCTGCGGCCTCGGCTACTTGTTGGCCGACCCGCATCGTGGGGTTGAGGGAAGTCATCGGGTCCTGAAATATGGCGCCCATGTGCCGGCGACGCGACAGCCGACGCTCCTCGCTGGTGGCACTGACCATGTCGGTGCCACAAACCCCGACCCGTCCGCTGACCTGGGGAGCGGGGCGGTTCGGGAGCAACCCGAGCAAGGTCAGCCCGAGAATGCTCTTCCCCGACCCCGATTCCCCGACCAGACCGAGAATCTCCCCGGGTTGGATCTCCAGCGACACTCCCCGCAGCGCTCGGACCTCGCGCCCGTTGCGGTCGAAGGTGACGTGGAGATCCTCGACGGCCACGAGCGAGCCGGCTGGTGGGGCGATGCCTCGAGGGGTCCCCGGCGAAGCTGTGGTCCCGCGGCCAGATTCGGGCGCGCCCGCGTCAGGAGTGGCTCCGACCTCTCGGCCACTGTCGGACCGGTCCACGGGAGACCGGCGCCGCGAGGACCACAGCATGGTCATTTGGAACTACTGGGGTGCAAGAGCCCCAGCATCACGGTGTCAGCCATGGGCGGCTGGGTGTAGAAGCCGACCATGCCCTTGGGACCGACCACCGTGTCGCGAACGTCAGCGATGCTGATCCATTCTCCCGAGTTGGCCACCAGGGTTCCGGCCTGGGCGTAGTCCTTCTGAATGGTGGCGGGGTCGGTGCTGTGCAGTCCGGCATCCATCAACTGGTCCGCCGCAGGAACCGAACCGTGCAGCTCGTTCAATGACCCGTTGGTGTTGGAGAAGATACGGATCCAGCTGTCGGGGTGGGCGTCGTCGGGATTGACCGTCCATACGAACAGGTTGGGGACCTGATTGGCCGGCGTGCTGGCGTAGTTGAAGGCCTGGGCGATCGGCACCC
>JAUTXB010000084.1 GCA_030838245.1 Acidimicrobiaceae bacterium | reverse complement strand
TAAGTTAGTGGTCAATCACAACCTTGTCAAGGCTTTGACCGAAATCTGCCAATTTGCCAGTACCTCGCCGATGAACTGGCTGCGACCCGGCTAGCTTTCGCTCCATGACCGGCCGCCCAACCGATCGGGAACCAAACGGGTCCTTCGATGACGTCGTAGTGGTCTCCAACCGGGGCCCGCTCTCGTTCCGGCAGGATCCCGACGGCCAACTGATCCGCAGCCAGGCCGCCGGCGGGCTGGCCGGGTCTTTGTACCCGATCATGGCGGGCACCGGAGCGACCTGGGTGGCCTGTGCCCTGAGTGACGCCGACCGCCTCGCCTCGGCCCAGGGCTTGATGGTGGAGGACGGCCTCCGCATCGAGCTCCTCGACCTGGCCCCGGACGTCTATCGGATGGCCTACGACGTGGTCTCCAACGCCACGCTGTGGTTCTGCCATCACCACCTCTTCGACGCAGCCCGGCGACCGCGGTCCGATGGGCGGTGGTCCGAGGCATGGGAGGCCTACCGGGAGTACAACCGGTTGTTCGCTGACCGGGTGGCCGAGGTGGCACCCGAGGGCGGCCGGGTCCTGGTCCAGGACTACCACCTGACCCTGGTCGGCTCCGAGCTGGCCCGGGAACGGCCCGACCTGAAGACGGTGCACTTCACCCACACCCCGTTCGCCGACCCCTCGGTGCTGCGCATGCTCCCGACCGCGGTGGTCGACGAGCTCCTGGCCGGCATGGCCGGGTTCGGCGCCTGCGGGTTCCACACCGACCGCTGGGCCGCCGGCTACCGGGCCTGCCACGACGCCCTCAGCCCCGGTCGGGCCCGGCCACCGACGTTCGTCTCCGGACTGGCCCCGGACCCCGATCGACTCATCGCCTCGATCACCCAACCGGGCGTGGCCGAGGCCCGGGCCCGACTCGAGTCCGAGGTCGGAGGTCCCGACCGACAGATGATCCTCCGGGTCGACCGGATGGAGCTGTCCAAGAACCTCCTGCGTGGCTTCTGGGCCTACGAGGAGCTCCTGTCCAACGAGCCGGCGTGGCGCGAACGGGTGGTATTCGTCGCCCTCGCCTACCCGTCCCGCCAGGGCCTGGCCGAGTACCTCGGCTACCAGAACGAGGTGGAGTCGACGGTGGCCCGTATCAACGAGCATTGGGCCACGCCGGGCTGGACGCCCATCGTCTTGCACGTCGAGGACGACTACCCGCGCTCCCTCGCCGCGCTCACCTGCTACGACGTCTTGCTGGTCAACCCGATCCGTGACGGGATGAACCTGGTGGCAAAAGAAGGCCCGCTGGTCAACGGGAAAGACGGCGTCCTCGCCCTCTCCCGGGAGGCAGGTGCCTTCGAGGAGCTCGCCGGTCCTGCCGTCGAGGTCAACCCCTTCGATGTCGGCGGCACGGCCGCGGTCCTCGCTCGCGCCCTGAGCATGAAGGCCGACGAGCGGGCGGCGGCGGCCAAATCGCTGCGGGCGCTGGTCACGGCCCGGAGCCCGGCCGACTGGTTCGACGACCAGCTCGAGCAGGCCGACCGGATCGGCTGACCGTCCGGCCCACCGGCCCACCGGCGCGCCGGCCACCGAGCCGGTCACGTCGATGTCTCCGTCGGCCCTGCCCCGGTCAGGCCGCCTCGTGGGCCAGCCACTCCAGCAGGCGCAGCGCTCCCGGTGGGCCCTCGACGATCACATCGGCCGACGCCGCCACCTCCGGTGGGCACTCCCGGTCGGCCGCCGCCACCTTCACCACGGTCGTACCTGCCCGGGCGGCCAGCCCGTCCAGGGCGGCGAAGGCGGGGAGATCGCCCACGTCGTCGCCCAGAAAGCACGCGCACCGGGCCCCCGCCGCCAACTGCTCCACCGCCGAGCCCTTGTCGATCGGGCCGGGTGGTCGCAACTCCACCGACTGACGCCCGTTGTGGCCCACCAACCCGGAGCGCTCCGACTCGGCCGCCGCCGCAGCCAGGACCCAGGGCTCGGCCTCGGGGGCCCGGCGCCAGTGGAGGGTCAGCGACAGGGCCTTGTCCTCCACCAGCACCCCGGGAGGGGCGCCGGCGGCCAGCCTGGCCGCCGATTCGGCCACCACCGGTCGCCACCGGTCGAGCGCCGGGTCGGTGGCGATGACCCCGTCGGCCCCGGACCACTCAGCCCCGTAGGAGCCCACCAATCGAACGCGCTCGAGACCACCCAGCTGGTCCACCAGGAACGATGCCGGGCGACCCGAGACCACGGCCACGGTGGCGAATCGTCGGCCCAGGTCGGCCAAGGCCTGCCGGGCGCCGGGCAGGGGCTGCGCCGTGGCCGGGTCGGCCACGATCGAGGCCAGCGTGCCGTCGAAGTCGGTCAGCACCGCGCTGGCGGCCGGGTCGGCCAAAAAGGGCGTGAACCGAGCCGCCCACGCCGGCGGCGGGGTCACTTCTTGGTCGTGGTGGTGGTCGAGTGCGCGGTGGTCGTGGTGGTGGTGGCCGGCGCCGCCGTGGTGGTCGTCGCCCCCGACACCGGGGCCAGGTCGGCACCGACCACTACCACCACGCCCGAGCCCACCACGTTGGCCACGGGCACAGCCGACGTCAGCGGCTTCACGGCCGTGGCCGGAAGGTGCAAGGTGGTGGCGATCGACTGGGCCGATGGCTTGTAGACGGCGGCGGCGTAGTAGACGCTGGTGGTGGCCAGGCCGGTCACCGTGGCGTTCACCGGGGGCAGCATGGTCCACCCGGCCGTCTGGAGCTGGTTCGAGAACGTCGTGGCCGCGTTGACCGCGCCCGATCCGTTGGCCACCAGGACCGGGACCTGGCTGCGCGGCACGGTCGTGGTGCTGGTGCCGCCGGGGGTGGTGGTCGACGTGGTGTGGGGCGCGGTGGTGGCCGTGCTCGCCGTGCTGGCCGACGGATGTCGGTTCACGATGCCTACCAGCACGGCTGTGACCACCACGAAGACGACCAGCAGGACCACCGCCCGTCCCACCGGCGGCCTTTCTTCCGGTCCATCGAGCGGCGGCGGCTCCTCGTCGAACGGGGGGGTGTCGGTCATTGGGGTGCCAGCCTGCCAACCAGGAGGTTCGAACGCAAGCGTTGCCCATCCAGCGCGGCCGGCCGCGGCAGAGACCCGGGGACGGCACCGCCTGCCCAGTAGGCTTGCCCGAGACTCAGGCTCCGGCCTGACGAACGGCCGGTGTGGCGCAGTTGGTAGCGCAGACGACTTGTAATCGTCAGGTCGTGGGTTCGATTCCCACCGCCGGCTCCAAACTCCGAGGTCGGCGGCCAGTTGCGGGGCCGGTCGAGGGCCCGACGGGCGTGAGTCGGCCGAGCACGCCGGCGGCCTCCAGCTCCATGCGCAGCTGCCGGTGTGAGCGGAACAGGATGGTCTGCATCCCCAGCCGCCCGGCGGCGTCGATGTTCTGGCTCGAGTCGTCGATCATCAAGGTGGTCGGAGCGTCGAGGGCGAAGCGGTCGAGCAGACGCAGGAAGATGTCCGGATCCGGCTTGGCCGCTCCTTCCTGACCGGACACCAGGGTGCCGTCGAACCAGGTGAGGAACGGGAACCGCCGGACCCGGAGCGGATAGGTCTCGGCCTCCATGTTGGTGAGGGCGTAACAGGGCAACGAGGACGCCCTCACGTCACGGAGCACCTCCAGCGATCCCTGGTCGACGCCCCCGACCATCTCCTCGCTGCGCTCCGACCACGCCCAG
>JAUTXB010000061.1 GCA_030838245.1 Acidimicrobiaceae bacterium | reverse complement strand
GACAAATAGGGTATCGAGTTCCGGCTCGGGCGTCTAGCCGACGAACTCGACGTCGACACCCGCACCGTGTCGCTCGATGACGGAACCGACCTCCATTACGACGGTCTCATCGTCGCCACCGGCGCCCGCGCCCGGTCCCTGCCCGGTACCGAAGGCGTGCCGGGGGTACGCACGTTGCGAACCCTCGACGACGCCGAGGGACTGATCGCCGACCTGGCCGCAGCCGGCCCGGGGGCACGGGTGGTGGTGATCGGGGCCGGGTTCATCGGGGCCGAGGTGGCCGCCACCTGTCGCGGCCTCGGGTTCGACGTCACCGTCGTCGAAGCCCTCCCCACGCCGCTCGGGGCGGTCCTCGGCGACCAGATGGGCGCGGCCTGTGCCGCGCTGCATACCGACGCCGGGGTGGCCCTTCGGACCGGTGTGGGTGTGGACCGGGTGGTGGCCGCAGGGGCCGGGGCCGACGGCACCGGTGGGCGGGTGGTGGCCGCCGGGGCCGGTGGGGCCAGTGCAACCTCGGGCCGCGCCCCGCTCTCGGTGCACCTAGACGACGGCGAGGTGCTCGGGGCCGACGTCGTGGTGGTGGGGATCGGCGTGACGCCGGCCGTCGACTGGCTGGACGGGTCGGGCCTGCAGCTGAGCAACGGCGTGGTCTGCGACGAGTTCCTCTTCGCCGCTGACGGCGTGGTGGCGGCAGGGGACGTGGCCCGCTGGACGCACCGAGCGCTCGATCAGTCGCTGCGCGTCGAGCACTGGACCAACGCGGCCGAGAGCGGGGTGGCCGCCACCCGCAACCTCCTACACGGCCGGGACGCGGCCACGGCGTACGAACCGGTGCTGTTCTTCTGGTCGGACCAGTACGCCACCAAGATCCAGGTCGTCGGGCGCCCGTCACCCGACGACGAGGTCGTGATCGTGGACGGGTCGGTGGACGAGCGCAAGCTGGTGGCCCTCTACCGCCGTGGCGACCGGCTCAGCGCGGCCCTGGCCTTCAGCCGGCCCCGCCAGCTCATGTCCTACCGGGCACTCCTGGCCGCCAGCGCCTCCTTCGACGAGGCGCTGGCCCATGCCCGCTCCTGAGCCAAGGGGGGTGGGGCCGCTGCGGTCCCTCATCTGCTCCTTCGGACCTCGTGGCGGCGGCAGGCGGCCTCCGCACTCATAACCCGAAGGTCGGAGGTTCAAATCCTCCTCCGCCACCATTGAAGCGCTGGTCAGCGCGTCTCGTGTATAGGGCACAGGCGCCTGACCAGCGGTTTCGCGTCCGGGCGATTGTGCGGAGAGTGTCAAGCGGGTACCGGGACTTGACAGTGTGCGGGGACGCCGTTTCTCGCGCTTCGCCTGACGAGGGCCGCTGCAACGTATGTCCACTGCATACCTGACAGTGGCTGTGACGGGCCGACCGGTCAGCCTGTAACCCTCGTTGCTACCTTCCTCATGATGGCCACCGCATCGGTTCTATCCCCTCGGTCGCCGGTGCGGTCCCGTCGTCGCGCCCGGCGTGCGGCCCTCGGGCTTGTGCTCGGCTCGGTTGGCCTCACGACGGTCGGCCCGATCGGCTTGATCGGCTTGACGGCAGGCAGCGCCGCTGGCTCGACCCCAGCCGCGGCCCCGTTGCCCGCCCACTGGGTCCCCTATCGCCACCTGCCCGGCGTGGTCGATATCGCCGGTCCCCGCGGGAACGGGTCATTCTCCGTGGCGGCGGCCGGGAGTCTGTTCCTGCTCGATCGCAGCGGGCTCGTGCGGCCCTTTGCCCGGGGGCGCTCGGGTTATTCGACGGCGCAGGGGCCAGAGCCCTACATCACCGTGGCCGGTGGGGGCGGCAACCCCGGGTCAGGGTGCTCGTTCCCGAGCGACACCACGTTCGCCATCGAGCCCAGCCGATCACCCGGCGTCATCGTCGTCGACGGGAACGGTAGGGCCCGCCGTTTCGCCAACCTCCCGAGGGGAGCGAGACCGAACGGGATCAGCTTCGACTCGGTCGGCCGATTCGGACATCGCCTGCTCGTCAGCTCGGCCCATCAGGGCGGGACGACCGTGTTCGCTGTCGATTGCCGGGGCACGCTGAGCACCATCACCACTCACGCCCCGGTTATCGAAGGCGGGATGGTGGTGGCGCCCGCATCGTTCGGTTCGTTCGGTGGAGACCTCATCGCCCCGGACGAGGGATCCGGCCGCATCTTCGCCGTCGCACCAAATGGCCGCACGACACTCGTCGCCCGATCCCTCCTACCCACTGGCCCGGACATTGGGGTCGAGAGTGCGGGGTTTGTCCCCAATTCCTTTGGTCGCCGGGGGATGGCCTTCCTTGCCGACCGCTTTTCACGGGGCAATGCCCATCCCGGCACTAATAACCTGCTGCGACTGCCGGGGAGCGAGCTAATCAAGGCGGGCGTACGACCCGGGGACCTTCTCGTCGCCAGCGAAGGCGGAGCCCAGACAATCGTCGTGCGCTGCAGCAACACCTGTACTGTCCGGCACATTGCCGACGGTCCCGCCATTGCGCACGGCGAAGGCCACATCGCCTTCGCCACCGGCTGATCGGCCACTACGACGGCGCCGTCACACATCCTGCTCAGGATGGGTGCGCAGCCGCCAGTGGCACACATCAGCCCGAACAGTCAAGGCGGGCGCAGGCTCCTTGTCAGTTGTCACATTGATCGACTCACGCTCGGGCCTTCAGGGGACATGCGTTGGCGCGGATGTACCTCAAGGGCAGCTCGATCGGGGTGGGATGCGATCGGAACGAAGCGGTTGCTCGGCCTTGATGTTGGCCAAATAGCTTAGGAGGGAGCATGGACGAAATCCGGCTGCCCGAAGAAGTGCGGCAACCAGCCGTCAACAATCGAAGCCAGCAGAGCGCTGGGTGTTCTCGACTCAAGCTCGCGCAGACTCCGCCGTACCCGCTGAGCGGTCACGTCGCCCGCCTACTGCAGAGCATCGGGACTCGAATCCGGAAGCGGCAGAACTGAGTAGTGCAGCGCCTGGTCGGCGTGCCTCGTGCTTAGGACACAAGCTGCTGACCAGCGGGCATGCTCTGGGCAGCCGAGCTACTCAATGTGGTCTCGACACGAGTCGGGAGCCGAAGCATCCGGCGCACCCCTCAAGACTCACGAGATCGCACGGTCCCCCTTGTTCAGGTCCACCAGACCGGTGCACATGCGACAGCGGCGTCGACCAGGTCGCCTTTCGTCACAACCGAATCGTTGTCATCACTCAGCTCGCAGAGGAACTCGACCGTTCCACACTAGAACTCGCTCTGCGGATCGTGTCGGTCCAATGGTGGGAGGAAAGACTCGGTACCAATGTTCCAACAACCCGGGCAGGATGATCCTCTCGAAATGGGCTGACCGTCGGTAGTCCCCCAAGCCCCTGCCGCCGCTCAGAAATCGAGAACCGACAGCTCGGGGATCGTCGCCTGGGACCGCTCCCGGGCCCGGAGCCAGCGCTCGCGTCGAGCGGCTTGCTCCTCGTCGGTGAGCCCCGGTTCCACCACTCGTCGGGGGGACCAGGCATCGGCCACGTCGTTCTCGTCGGCCCAGATACCCACGGCCATGCCGGCCAGGTAGGCGGCGCCCAGGGTGGTGGCCTCGAGGACGGGCGAGATCTCGATGGGGCGCCCGCACGAGTCGGCCAGAGCCTGGACGAAGACGTCGTTGGCCGACATGCCCCCGTCCACCCGCAGCGTCTCGATGGGCAGGCCGGAGTCGGCTTCGGCCGCGTACAAAAGGTCCGCACCCCGATCGGCCACGCCTTCGAGCACGGCCCGGACCATCTCTGGTCGGCCGGTGCCCCGGGTGATGCCGAGGAAGGTACCGCGGGCCCCGAAGTCCCAGACCGGGGCGCCCAGGCCCAACAGGGCGGGGACGAACCAGACGTCGCCGGTGTCCTCGCAGTCGGCCGCCACTACGGCCGAGTCGGCAGCCGTGTCGATGATGCCGAGGTCGTCCCGCAGCCACTCGACGCACGAGCCGGCCGACAACATCACCGCTTCGACTCCCCAGACCAAGCTGTCGGCGCTGCTCCAGGTGATGATGGGGAACGTGCCGCCGCCGCCCCGGTGGCCGAAGGAAGGCCGGGTCGTCCCGATGCATTGGTCGAGCATCCCCCCGGTCCCGAACGTGGCCTTGGCCAGTCCCGGCCGGGTGCAGCCCTGACCGAACAGCGAGGCCTGCTGGTCGCCGGCGATGCCGGCGATAACCGGGGATCCGGCCAGGGCGCTCGCTTCGCCGATGACCCCGGTGGAGTGCACGATGGTAGGCAAGATGGCCGTCGGGATCCGCAATGCGGCCAGGATCGCCGGGTCCCATCCCGATGCGTCGGTATGGATCAGGCCGGTGATGCCGGCGTTGGTGGTATCGGTGACGTGCAGGGTGCCGCCAGAAAGGTTCCAGGCCGCCCAGGTGTCCACGGTGCCGAAGCACAGCTCACCGCGCTCGCTGCGCGACCGGTCGGGATCGGCCAGGTCGAGCAGCGCGGCCAGCTTGGTGGCCGAGGCGTTGGGCGCCAGCCGGATGCCGTCGGCCTGGAGCTCCAGGCAGGTGCCCACGGTCCGCAGGTCCTGCCAGCCGATGCCGGGACCGACGGGCTTGCCCGTTGCCCGCTCCCAGACGACGGTGGAGGCGCGCTGATTGGCGATGCCCACCGCCTGCACCGGGCCGCCCTCGTCGGCCAGGGCCCGGGTGGCCACCTCGAGCAGGGCGTCGGCCATGGTGGTGGCGTCGAACTCGACCAGCCCGGGGAACGGCGTGTCCGGGAGGACGGGGAGGTGGTGGACGTGTTCCACTGTCCCCTCGGCGCGGACGATCCCGCCGCGCACGCCCGAGGTACCGATGTCCACGACGAGGACGCTCATCGTCGGATCATCCCACCACTCACGGCCATGAGACCGGCCCGAAGGGGTTGGGCAGCCCGAGCTTCCCCGGGTTGAGGATGCCCTTGGGGTCGAGGGCCTGCTTCACGGTGGTGAGCACGCCGAACGCCGCGCCCAGGGCGTCGGGC
>JAUTXB010000291.1 GCA_030838245.1 Acidimicrobiaceae bacterium | reverse complement strand
GACCTGCGCCCGGTGGGCACCCTGAGCGGTGCCGGGGCGGTCAGGATCGGCACGGCGGCCAGGGCGGTTGTCCGCTCCCGAATGCCCTGCCCGAACAGGCGCCCGAACCGCTGCCGGCGTGCCGAGCCGACGACGATGGCGTCGCAATCATGGGCTCGTGCGACGCCGACGATGACTCCGGCGAGGTTGAAGCACGTGGCACGGGCCAACGAACCGGAAGTCTCGATGCCCTCGTCATTGAGCTCTCGGACCGCCCCTTCGACCAAACGAGAGGCCTCCGTCTCGGTCAGCTCGGTGATCCCTCGTCCACCCACCTGGAACTGGTTGACGTGGAGCACATGGACCGACGCACCGTCGCGCCGGGAGAGGGCAGCAGCGAAACTGAGGGTCACAGGGTTCGATGCCGAATCGTCGATGGCAACAAGCAGTCGTTCGAACATGGTGATCCTCCATTCGAGGGCAGCATCTCCGGCCCTGTTGCCCCGTGTTTCCTTTGTTTCAACCATGTTAACTCCCAGCTGACAAGGGTCGAACACCCCAAAGGATCGAGGTGCCTAGCATGAACGCGATGTCGCCGACGCCGAGGGGTTTGAGCGGCTGATGGCCGTCACCATCTACGGCGTCATCGCCGTCACCTTCATGATGGTCATGTACGCCCTGGAGTCGCGCAGCCGGCACTACATCGCCGCATTCGCGCTTGGATGTGCGTTGTCGAGCAGCTACGGCTTCCTGGCTGGGACCTGGCCGTTCGGCGTGGTCGAGGGCGTCTGGACGCTGGTGGCCCTGCGCCGTTACTGGTCCACCCGACCGCAATCCCCGGCACCGTCGTCCGGATAAGTCGATGCGCGCACACCCGGACGGAGTGGCTACAAGTGGCCGCTCAACGGCTGACCCTGTTGAGCCAGTTGATTAGCTGACCCCGCTGAAACCCAGCTGACCCCCGCTGACCCCCGCTGACCCCCGCGGAAGGGCAGTTTCATCGTAAACTCTCAGGTTCTTAGTTACCTCTCAGGTAAATAAGAGCACACTGTGAGGCAATGCGCATTCTGATCATCGAGGATGAAGAACACCTCGCCGCGGCAGTTGCCCGCGGTCTTGAAGCCGAGGGATTCACCGTCGATATGGCCCTCACCGGGACGGACGGCCTATGGCGGGCGCGAGAGCATGCCTATGACGTGATCGTGCTCGACATCTTGTTGCCGGGCAGCAACGGGTTCCAGGTCTGCGCCACGCTGCGGGCCGAGGGCAACTGGGTCCCCATCTTGATGCTGACGGCCAAGGACGGCGAGTTCGATGAGGCCGAGGCGCTCGATACCGGTGCCGACGACTTCCTGTCCAAGCCCTTCTCCTTCGTCGTGCTGGTGGCGCGGATTCGAGCCCTCATGCGGCGTGGCCGCCGCGAACGTCCCTCCATCCTCACCGCTGGCGATCTCACCCTGGATCCGGCCGAGCACCGCTGCCGGCGCGGTCAGACGGTGATCGACCTCACTCCTCGCGAGTTCTACCTCCTCGAGTACCTGTTGCGCTTTGCCGGCGAGTCGGTGTCGAAGCGCGACATCATTTCCCATGTCTGGGGAGAAGGATTCGAAGGTGATCCCAACATCGTCGAGGTCTATGTCGGGTACCTCCGGCGGAAGATCGACCGGCCCTTCAACAAGAATTCCGTCGAGACGGTCCGAGGCATCGGCTACCGGCTCGCGGCCGATGGTGGCTGATTCCCGCAGGCGCTCGACCGGCCGTTCCTCCGAACGTCCCACCGACGGGGCTACAGACCGTGCCGATGGGAGCTCCACCCGCCGGGTAGCCTCGCGGGCCCCGATGCTCTGGTCCATCCGCGTCCGCCTCACGCTGGCCGCGTTGTTGGTGGTGGTGGTGACCCTCGCCGTCGGGGGCGCTGCCCTGGTCTGGCTTCTGCACACCTCCCTGACCGACGGCCTGGTCAACTCGGCCACGGCCGAGGCGGCCAACGTAGGCGGCCTGATCAGCCAGGGGCCGCTTCCCACCGACCTGCCCGTCCGCTCCGGTACCGCCGTGCAGGTGGTGAACGCAAGCGGCGCAGTGGTGGCCTCGTCGGCCGACCTCCGGGGCAGGAAGGCCGTTGCGTCGGTGCGTCCCCCCGTCGGGACCCATGTCGAGGTGCCGGCCGGGGTGCCGTTGCCAGGGGACGACCACAACGGCATCACCGTGGCCACCACCGTGGCCACTTCGAAGGGAAACCTCACCATCTACGCCGTGTCGTCCCGGGACACGGCCGAGGACTCCGTGCACGACCTAGAGCTGGCCCTGGCCATCGTCTTGCCCATTCTCGTTGTCGTTTCGGCCGTCCTGGTCTGGATCTTGGCCGGGAGGGCGATGCGTCCGGTTGAATCGATCCGGCGAGAGGTCTCGGACATCTCGGTGAGCGACCTACACCGGCGTGTCCCGGTGCCGCCGGTGGACGATGAGATCGCACGGTTGGCCAGCACCATGAACGCAATGCTGTCCCGGCTGGAGACGGCCACCGATCGTCAGCGTCAGTTCGTGTCCGACGCGTCCCACGAGCTGCGCAGCCCCCTGGCCACCGTCATCACCCTGCTCGAAGTAGCACGGGCCCGCCCCGAGAGCGCGGACTGGCCGTCGGTGGCCGCTACGGCTGAGGCCGAAGCGGGCCGGCTCGGCCACATCGTCGACAACCTGTTGCTCCTAGCCCGGAGCGACGAGGGCCAGCTGGTCCCCGGCCACGAGCCGGTGGATCTCGACGAGCTGGCGTTGGCGGAAGGGGAGCGACTCAGGGCCCAGGGGCGGGTCGCTGTCGATCTGCGAGGGGTGGGGGCAGGCCGCGTGCTTGGTGACCGAGAACAACTCGGCCGCGTCCTTCGCAACTTGGCCGACAACGCAGAGCGGCACGCCGCCAGCACGGTGTGGTTCGAGGTGGCCCGTACGGGAGGGTACGTCGAAGTGGTGGTGGCCGACGACGGGCCGGGGATACCGGTCGGGGAGCGCGAGCGGGTCTTCGAGCGCTTCACGCGGGTTGACCAGGCTCGGGACCGTCCCGCCGGGGGCGCCGGGCTCGGGTTGGCCATCGTGGGCGAGGTGGTCATTGCCCACGGAGGGTCGGTCGTGGTGGCCGACAGTGCGGTGGGGGCTCGGATCGTGGTGCGGCTTCCTGCCGAACAGCCCGACGAATACTGACCCATCGAGGACGGACCCATCATCGGGTACGTCGGGGTGACGATCACCCGCCGGCCGCGGTTCCGGCGATGCAGGATCTCCGCCTCAGGTCCTTCGATAGTCCCGGCCAGGTGCTCTCCTTCGTGATCTCCTTCGTGATCTCTCAGGACTGCATGGAGCCAAATTCGGATGTCTTCCCAGCGTGTTGGGGGTGAGTCGGTTTTCGGCCGACGTAGAAGCTGTGTGGTTGCTGAGGGTCCGGTCTCCGGTGTCGATGGCTATGCGGGGAGACTGTTCCCCATGACGCAATTCCTGGAGCACTGGGGCTACCTGGCCATCTTCGTGCTCACCGTGCTCGAGTCAGCCTGCATCCCCATCCCCTCGGAAGTCACCTTGGGCCTGGGCGGCGCCCTGTCCTCGGCTGCGTTCCGGTCCGGCTCCTCCACGCACCTCGACCTCGGGATGGTGATAGTCGTCGGCAT
>JAUTXB010000021.1 GCA_030838245.1 Acidimicrobiaceae bacterium | reverse complement strand
CCGTAGGTCTCCGAGCTGTTCCGTATCTGGTGCTCGACCAGTCCGGAGCCCACGGTGATGAGGGCCGTGAACCCAACGGCGGCAGCCACCGCGCCGGGTGCGAGCGAACGGGTCTTGATCACCTTCGGCGTCAGCATCCGAAACGTGCCGGCATAGCAGGCGATGTTGATGACCAACATGGCGGCAATGACGGGTACACGGACCAGGAAGCTCCGTCCGCCGCCCGTGGCCAATGAGCCCAGTGCGGCGTTCACCACGAAACAGCCACCGATGATGACGAGTGCCCCGATGCTCCTCCCCAGCCGAGGCAAGAACCCGGGCCGCTTCTCCTTGGGGATGGCCCAGACGGAGACCATGGCCTGTTGGGCCGTCTGGGTGACGCCTTGGGCTCCATAGACGAGAAGGACCAGACCGATGACGAGACCGGCGACGTTGCCGTGCAAGCGGCTCGATCCCTTGGCGGGGTTGAACTCGCTGCCGATGACGGGGAACTGGTGCAGGGTGTTGACGATGCCATTGCCCAGCGACGCTGCTCCGATGAAGCCGAAGATGGTGACAACCACCAACAAGAGGGGATAGATGGCGGTGAACCCGTACCAGCCCAAACCCACCACCAGGTTGTTGGCCTGGTCATCGCCGAACTTTTTGATGACGGCGTAGGCCGGGGCGACCACACGTGTACGTTGCTGCCACCGGTCGACGCTGTCAACGACCCGGTCGAGCGCCTTCATCCCACCTTCTTTCCCTCATGGGGGAAGGTTCAAGCATCGTCCTTCCCTGGCGGGCACCGAATCGAGCGTTGGACCTCAGGTGAATGAGCGCGCTCAGACGCTGGGCCGGCCGGCAGTGATACCACCGTCGACGTAGATGATCTGACCAGACACATAACCCGACTGATCGGAGACCAAGAAGGCCACGACGTTGGCGATGTCAGTCGGCTCCCCCACCCGCTGGAGAGGGACCGCCCGGGCCCGCTGACTTTGCCGATCGCCTTCGTAGTTCTTTTGTGTTCCCTCGGTGACGATCAGGCCCGGCCCCACGGCGTTTACCCGGATCGCCTGCGGACCCAGCTCGACGGCCAGCTGCTGGGTCAGCAGCTCGATGGCACCTTTGGAGGCCGGGTAGATCCCCACTCCTGACGCGTGCATGGCCGCGGCGGCAGAGGAGAGGTTGACGATGGCGCCGCCGCCGGCCTCGGCCATCCCAGGACTGAACGCCTGGCAACAGTGCACGGTGCCCATGAGGTTGACCCGGATCACATCGCCCAGGTCCGTCGCCGACGCCTCGAGAACCGGACCGAACCGCCAGATCCCCGCGTTGTTGATCAGGATGTCCACCGGGCCGACCTCGTCGGCCAGTGCACGCACCGCCTCGCCGTCCCCGACATCGCAACGGTGGGCGGTACCGCCGACCATGGCCGCCGTCGCCTCGGCGCTCTCCGCGTCGATGTCAACGGCTCGCACGACATGGCCGTCGGCCGCCAGCCGCTTAGCGATCGCCCGCCCGAGACCGCGACCGGCCCCGGTTATGAGGGCTACACCCATCCCCAACCCCTTCTCGTCAGCGAAACGACCGCACGTTAGCTCGGATCGTCCACCGGTCTGCCGGGCCAGGAGTCGGCACTCGGTTACGACCGGAACGACAACGGCTCAGGTGGCGCCGGCGCCGAAACGAGTCGACCCTCCGGCCGAGTCGACCAACGAATACCCGGCGCCGAGCGCGGTGGAGAAGAGTCCGACGATCGGGCTGGGGATGGTCGTGCCCCCGAGGGACCCGAAGAAGGCGGCGTTCCCGAAGGTGAACACCCCACCGTCGGACGCGACCAGCCAGTAGCCGTTGCCGTCGGGGCTGGTGGTCACCCCGACCATCGGCTGGTTCAGCGGCTGTCCACCCTTGGACCCGAAGAAGCCGGCGTCGCCGAACGCGAAGACCCCACCGTCGGCGGCCACCAGCCAGTAGCCCGAGCCCGCCGGGGTCCGCTCCATGGCCACGACGGGCCGGTTCAGCGGCTGGCCGGCCATCGATCCGTAGGGGGTGGCACGGCCGAAGTTGATGACCCCACCATCGGAGGTGACCAGCCAGTAGCCCGATCCGTCGAGATTGGAGGCCATCCCGACGACGGGTGCGTTGAGCGCCTGGCCACCCTGAGAGCCGGCGAAGACGGCATCGCCGAACGAGAAGACACCGCCGTCGGCAGCAACCTCCCAGTAGCCCTTGCCGTCCGGCGTGGCCGTGATGCCCACGACCGGTGCATTGAGCGGCTGCCCGGCCATCGATCCGTAGGACACGGCGGTTCCGAAGGCACCGACGGTGCCGTCCGCTTGCGACACCCAATAACCCGACCCGTCGGGGGTCACGGCGAGGCGACTGCCCCCCGCAGAGGAGCCGGCCTGCACGGTGATGGTGACCGAGGTGTCGGCGATAGCTGTCCCCGAGTGGTCGTACAGACCGACGTCCATATTCACGGTACCGGCGCGAAGCGCTCGGTAGGGGTAGGACCCGTGCACGGTGCCACCGGGCGGCACGGCATCGAAGGTGCATCCGACGCCGGGCGGAAAGTGTGGCTCGAGCGCACAGTTGGTCCCCGGGCCGGCCGGCTCGAAGACCGACTCGGGCTGCGGTATCAGACTGATGATGGCCAGGTTCTGTGCCGTGCTCGAGGTGTTGGTTGCGCTGAACGACACGATGAAGATGGTCCCGGCCACGGCCACCGCCGGATCGACCGAGGCCTGAACCGTGCCCGACGCGGCGGGAACGGCCGGGGTCGGATCGGACGGAGGGGCGGCTCCGGCTGTCCTCGGACTGTAGACGCCCCACAGGCCAACCGTGCTCGTACCAACGACGAGGACGGCCAGCCCCAACACGGCTGCTCTGGCTCGCATGTCACCCACCTCTCAGTCAACAGTACCAATGCGGGCATGGCCGCGCCGAGGGACGCTTCGCCTCTGGCGCCACGATCGGGGCAGTGACCGAGCCGACTACCAGAGCTCGTCGACGTAGGCGTCCGTCCCCACGACCGTTCGAAAGAAGGGCGCCACCAGTTGCAGGTCGGCGAGGCCGTCGGCCTCCACGGCATCGGTGTAGGTGCGGACCGCGTCGAGCACATCGCGTACGTCACCGTCGACGAAAAGCAATTGCACCAACCGGTTCTTCCCGCCGGCCGACGACCCCAGGTCCATCGGGACGTCTCTCGGCCCCTCGTCGATAGCCGACGGCGTCCAGGACGAGGCGATCTCGATCTCCGAGCCGGCCAGGAGGGCCCGGGCCGGGCCGGCGGCCAGCGCCCGATGCAGGTCGGACGCTTCGGACCCGTCCCGGCCGTCCCACCACAGGACGACCAAGCCCCCATACCCGCGATCGAGGGCCAGGTCGACGGGCACGGGATCAGGATCCCGGTAGAGCGAAGCCAGGTGATCGAACATCGACGTGTGGACGTGTCGCCGCTCGGCGAAGCCTCGGCCGTTGGCATACAGGTCGCGAACCTGGGGCACGGCCCAGTCCTCGAAGTGCTCGTGGTGATGACCCTGTTCGACCCAGTAGATGGCGATGAAGCTCCCGGCGTCGTAGGGGGCGGCCACCGTGTCGCTGTCCTTCGGCCAGCGACGGTCCTTGAGTTCCCTGGTCGCCACCCACCGGCTTCCGGCGAACAGCCACGGGCCGATCATGCAGCCGGCGTAG
>JAUTXB010000308.1 GCA_030838245.1 Acidimicrobiaceae bacterium | reverse complement strand
ATACCCAAAATAAAGGGACAACTACTCATCCGACCAGACCGAAGAGGGCTGACGCCAGTTTGACCGGGTCATGGGCACGCCCGTTGGGCCGGGCCAGCTCGGCTTCCACGATCCGGCACGGCGGCCGGCCCAGGGGAATTCCCGACGGGTCGCACACGGCCACGTGCACGTCGACACCATGGCCGGCCAGGGCATCGAGGTGCATGGACACGTCGTAGTCCGCCGTCTCCGGGAGCTCGGGACGCAGGTTGCACACGTAGACGATCGTCGCCGCCGACTGCTGGATGGCTTCCCGGATGCCCGGCACTGCGGCGGCAGCCAGCGTGCTGGTGAACAGGGATCCGGGCCCCAGGATGATCTGATCGGCCGCGGCCAACGCCTCCACGGCGGCAGCCGGTGCGACCGGGTCTTCGGGCACCAGCGAGACGTGCCGGATCCCGCCGACCCCCATGACGGCGACCTGGCCGGCGACCTGTCCGCTCTCGGCATCGGCCTTGAGCACCACCGGTTCGGTGGTGGCGGGCAAGATGCGACCCTTGACGCCGAGCAGGCGACAAGCCTCGTCGATCCCGGCGATCGGGTCATCGGCCGCATCGATCAGTCCGGCCAGGATCAGGTTGCCGAGGGAGTGCCCGGCCAGCTCTTCCTGGCTGAAGCGGCGGGCGAAGGCGATGGCCAACATGGAATCCGGCTCGGCCAGGGCGACCATGCATTTCCGCAGGTCCCCCGGGGGCATGACGCCCAACAGTTCGCGGAGCCGCCCGCTCGACCCGCCGTCATCGGCAACCGAGACCACGCCCGTCACCTGATCGGTGTAGCGCCGGACAGCCGTCAGGGTGGCGGCCAAGCCATGGCCTCCGCCGACCGCCGCGACCCGAAGGGAACCACCGGGGACCGTCACCGGTCCGTGTCCACTGGGACCGTCACCGGTCCACGTCACGATGGAAGACCGAGGTGGTGATCCCCTGTTTGTTGAGGCGCCGGGCCAGTTCTTCGGCCAGGGCCACCGACCGATGGCGCCCGCCCGTGCATCCCATGGCCACCGTCAGGTACGACTTGCCCTCCCGGACATAGGCGGGGATGAGCATGGTCAGCATGTCGTCCAGCTTGTTCAGGAACTCCGAGGTCTCGGGCCGGTCGAGCACGTAGTCGCGCACCGGCTCGTCCAGACCGCTCTGGGGGCGGAGGGACTCCACCCAATAGGGATTGGGCAGGAACCGGCAGTCGAACATCAGATCGACGTCGAGCGGCACCCCGTGCTTAAAGCCGAACGACAGGATGGAGGTCTGCATGGTGGCGTCGGGGTCCTCGCCGCCGAAGACCTCCATCATCCGGCTGCGCAACTGGTTGACGTTGAGCTCGCCCGTGTCGATGACCAGGTCGGCCACGTCCCGGAGGGGCTGGAGCAGCTCTCGCTCCTCGGCGATGGAGTCCTCCACGCCGCGACCGCCGAGCGGGTGCCGACGGCGGGTGCCTTCGAACCGGCGCACCAAGATGTCATCGGCGGCGTCGAGGAAGACCATGCGGACCCGGTCGCGCCCCGATCGGAGGTCCTCGATGGCCGGAATGACGTCGTCGACGTCGCCGCCGCCCCGCCCGACTACGAAGGCCACATGCTCGAGCTCGGTGCCGGACCCCCGGACCAGCTCGGACACCTTGGAGATGAGAGCCGACGGCATGTTGTCGATGACGAACCAACCGAGGTCCTCCAGGGTGGCGCCGGCCGTGGACCGACCCGCCCCGGACATCCCGGTGACCACCAGGTACTCGCTCACCGCTCCACTCTCGCACGCCCCGGACGGGGCCCGCTGGGACTCATCGGCTCGTGGAGGCGCCGGTGGACGGTATCGGCCACCTGGTCGGGCAGCCAGCTGAGGGCTCGGAGCTCCTCGATCCCGGCCTGGCGCAGGGGGCCGAGCCCCCCGAATTGGCTGACCAGCCGGGTTCGGCGCTTGGGCCCGAGCCCGGGGATGTCGTCGAGCACGCCGGCGGTCATCCGCTTCCCCCGCAGCTTCCGGTGATAGGAGATGGCGAACCGGTGGGCCTCGTCCCGGAGCCGTTGGAGCAGGTAGAGGGCCTCTGATTGCCGGGGCAGGCGGAGGGGCTCGTCCTGGCCGGGGAGATAGACCTCCTCGAAGCTCTTGGCCAGCGAGGCAATGGGGACCCGCTCGGTTAGCCCCAACTTCTCGAGCACCCGCACACCCACGGCCAACTGGCCTTTCCCTCCGTCGAGGAGCAGAAGCTGAGGTGGGTAGGCGAACCGTCGACGGGCGGTCGACTTGGATCCTCCCAGTTCCGGGTCGGCATCGCTGTCGGCATCCGGTCCAGGGGCACGGCTCGTCGGTTCGTCTGCCTCCAGGAGGGCGGTGAGCCGCCGGGTGAGCACCTCTTCCATGGCCGCGTAGTCATCGTTCCCCGGGACCGAGGAGACCTTGTAGTGGCGGTAGTCGCTCTTCTTGGGCAACCCGTCCTCGAAGACGACCATGGAGCCGACGTAGTCGGTGCCCTGGAGGTGGCTCATGTCGTAGCACTCGATCCGGAGAGGGGCGTCGGGCAGGCCCAGCTCCCGCTGGAGGGATTCGAGGGCGCGGGCCCGGCTGTTGTGGTCGGCCGTCCGTTGCAAGCGATGGCGGAGGAACGCCTCGTCGGCGTTGTGGGTCACCGTCTCCTGCAGGGAGCGCTTGGGCCCCCGGATCGGGACCCGGAGCGCCACCGGGCCCCCTCGCCGCTCGGTCAGGTACTCGGTCACGGCTTCGGCGTCCTCGGGGAGGTTGGGCACCAGAACCTGGCGGGGCACCCCGGAGGGAGCGTCGGCATAGATGTCGACCAGGATCCGGGCGATCAGCTGCCCGGGCGTGAGGTCCTCGACCTTGTCCATGAACAGAGCCAAGCGCCCGACCACCTTGCCCGAGCGGACAT
>JAUTXB010000306.1 GCA_030838245.1 Acidimicrobiaceae bacterium | reverse complement strand
CGCGCTCTATGTCTGCAACAACGGGGGCCGGTTCGCCGACGGCAACTGGACGGGCGGCTGGGTGGAACGGGTCGACCTGTCCACCGGCTCGGTCGACGTGCTCTACACCCACGACGATGACCGCCGTCTGTCGGGGCCCAATGACATCGTGTTCGACGGCACCGGTGCGTTCTGGTTCACCGACACGGGCAAGTTCCAGGGCCGCCAGCGCGATGTCGGGTCGCTCTACTACGCCACCATCGACGGGAACAAGTTGGAGGAGGTCGTCTTCCCGGCCGAGAGCCCGAACGGCATCGGGATCGCCCCCGATGGCGGCACGCTCTACTACGCCGAGACGGTGACCGCCCGACTTCGGGCGCGCCGGGTCACCGGCCCGGGCCAGCTGGCTCCGCTCGAGGGGCACGACGCGGCCTCGGTCATCTGCACGCTGCCGGGCTTGCAGGGCTTCGATTCCCTCGCCCTCGACTCCGCCGGTCACGTCTGCGTCGCCACCCTGCTGACCGGGGGCATCGCCTCCATCGCTCCCGACGGCGGATCGGTCACGCAGTACCTCTTGCCGCCCGACCTCGAGGACCAGATGACCACCAACCTGTGCTTCGGCGGTCCCGCGCTGACCACGGCCTACATCACGTTGGGAGCCACCGGCCGGCTGGTGTCCTGCCCGTGGCCGGTCCCGGGCCTCGACCTGGCCTTCAACTGCTGATGGCGCCGGCCCACGTCCGACCCGGTTCCCAGCCGGCTCCCACAGCGGCGGGAACGGACGACGAATGCCACGGAGGGACTACCATCCTCAAGGACTGGACACAGTCGAGGCTGGGGGAGGAATGCTCGAGGAATCCGAGGTTCGTTCGGCGCTGGCGGAAGTGGCCGGTCTCGTGCAGGCCGACGGGGGTGACATCGAATTCGTGTCGCTCGATGCCGGCGCAGGAGCGGTGGCCCTCCGCCTGAAGCTCGAGTCGGCCAATTGCGCCGAGTGCGTCCTGCCCAAAGCGATGCTCGAGAGCGTCGCCACCGGGATGCTGCAGCGGTCGTTGCCGGAGATCACCGGCATCTCCATTGATGATCCTCGCGAGCGTCTCGGATACGTCGACGAGACGTGACGTGGAGGCTCCCGGTCGCTTGCTGGCTTCGGGCCGGGACGCCGACATCTTCGAGCTCGGTCCCGGACGAGTCCTGAGGCGATCGCGCAATGGACGATCGATGGCGAGAGAGGCGAAGACGATGGATTTTGTCCGCTCGCACGGCTACCCGGTCCCCGAGGTCTTCGAGGTCAGCGACGACGGAAGCGATCTGGTCATGGAGCGGATCGATGGGCCCACCATGGTCGATGCGGGTTCGGCTCGTCCGTGGAACCTGAGGCGGTTCGGGAGCCAGCTGGCCGACCTTCACCAGGCACTCCATCGCATGCCCGCTCCCGCTTGGGTCGCCGACGCGCCGTGCGGGCGCGGCGATCGGCTGTTGCACATGGACCTCCATCCGCTGAACGTGCTCATGGCCAATGGCGGGCCCGTGGTGATCGACTGGACCAACGCCGTTCGGGGCGATCCTGCGGTCGATGTGGCCTTGACCTGGGCGCTGATCGCGTCGGGCGAGGTCCCGACCGGACGTGCGAAGGCTGCCGTACTGGGCATGGGGAGAAGGGTGCTTCTCGATGCATTTCTCAAGCCGGTGCTGGACGACGACTGCCGTGCGATCCTGGGCGAGGTGGTCGAGTGGAAGAGCACCGACCCGAACATGAGCGCCGCGGAGATCAAGCGGATGCGCGCACTGGTCCGATCGGTGGGGAACTGAGGACGATGAACACCGACCGGACTACGTCGTGCAGTGCAGTCGAAAGACGGAAATGCCGGCATGAATCAAGGACCCGGTCGCCACGTCGGGAGCGCTGATCCGCACAGGGCTCCCGAAGTCGTGGAAGCGGATCACGTTGGTGGTGGTTGCGCTTCCCTCGAAACCCGGGGGAGGACTGGGTGCCCGGTTCGACAGGCCTCTGACCGAAGAGTAGGAAGTCCCCTGCGCCCGGATGAGGCGCCCTTCGCCGTCGAGCCAGAGGTCGGTCGGGCCGGTGGAGTTGCCGTCCGACCTACTTGGTGGCCCGGCACAGACGGGCTGGGTCACGACCCGGTACCGGGTTGCAGGAATTCCGTCGACCACGTTCGACCCGAGGTCCTCGATCCGTACCACTCGGTTGGCACCGGTGAGGGCATCGAGCGCGCCGGCGGCGGTGGTGTACCCGAGCCCGAGCCCGAGGACTCCGGCGAACGCAGTCGGTGTGCGACCCATCTTTGCCCAGACGGGTCGCACTTGGCCCGGAAGGGAGAGGGCCACGTAGGTGGTATGCCCGAGGCTCACTTCGTCGAGGCGCTGGGTAGAAGTCGTGGCGTGGAGTGCCGATGTCGACCCGGTGCCCGAGAGGGAGGTCTGTCGGCTGAATTCGGTCGAGGTGGCCGAACCGGAGGCAAAGTCGGCGGAGCCCGATCCCGACCGAGAGGCGCGTAACAGCGGGTTCGAGCTGGTCGTCACCGAGGAGTAGCTGAAGCGAACCGTGCCTGCGGCCTGGGTGGTGGACAGGACCTGGTCGACCCACGCTTGATCCGGTGCACCCGTTGGCGCGCCGGCCAGTCCCAACCCTGCCCCGAGCCCGGCGGCCAGCAGCACCAGCCCGGCCAGCGCCCACGGCAACCCCCTCCTCATCGCCTCAGTGTCCCATGTCCGCTCGACCGGCGGTGTCCCAAGGGAATGGAGAGTGGGCGGACCGGCTGTTCAACCAGTCCACGGAGCTCGAATCTTCAGCCGTGCTTACCCCTGGCTGATCCGCGCCGTCCCCTGCCAGTACCGATCCTGCACGAGGCGCTTGTACAGCTTGCCCGTCGGATGCCGGGGGAGAGCCTGATCGAAGTCGACCGTCCGGGGACACTTGAAATGGGCCAGGCGGTCGCGGCAGTAAGCCAGCAACTCGGCTTCGAGCTCGGGGCCGGCATCATCCCAGTCGACCGGCTGGACGACCGCCTTCACCTCCTCGCCCATCTCGTCGTTCGGCGCGCCGACCACGGCGACGTCGGCCACCTTGGGATGGAGCACGAGGATGTTCTCGGCCTCTTGGGGATAGATGTTCACCCCTCCCGAGATGATCATGTACGCCTTGCGGTCGGTCAGGTACAGCCAGCCCTCGGTGTCGACGTACCCGATGTCCCCGATGGTGCTCCAGCCGCGGGCGTCGTGGGCGTCGGCCGTCTTTTCGGGATCGTTGTGGTACCGGAAGCCACCGCCCCCGTCGAAGTACACGGTGCCCGTGGACCCGGGGGGAAGCTCCTCGCCCCCCTCGCCGACGATGTGCACCGAGCCGGTGAGCGGTCGTCCGACCGTGCCGGGGTGGGCCAGCCAGTCGCTCGAACTGGCCAACACCAACCCGTTGCCCTCGGTACCGGCGTAGTACTCCCAGATGATCTCGCCCCACCAGTCGATCATCTGCTTCTTGACCGGCACCGGGCAGGGCGCGGCGGCATGGATCACGGCCCGCAACGAGGACACGTCGTACCGGTTACGGACCTCTTCGGGGAGCTTCAACAACCGGACGAACATGGTCGGCACCATCTGGGTGTGGGTGATCCCGTGCTGCTCGACCGCAGCCAGGAACTCCTCTGGGTCGAAGTGCTCCATCTGGACGACGGTGCCACCGACGCGATGCACGGCTCGGGTGAACCGGAGGGGGGCGGCGTGGTAGAGCGGGGCGGGCGACAGGTAGCGGATGGTCTGGTCGAAGCCGAACATCACCTGGCACAGCCGGGTCACCCCGTCCGGCTGGTCGACGGTCGCACCGTTCAGGTCACGGGCGATGCCCTTTGGCCGACCGGTCGTCCCCGAGGAATAGAGCATGTCGTCGCCTGCCGGCGATTCGAGGGGTACCGCCGGTTGGGCGGCAACGGATCCGGCCCACAGTGCCCACTCCGCCGGCCCATCGACGCCGACGGCGAAACGATACGGGACGTCGGCCACGGCATCGGTGAGCTGGGACAGCCCGTCATGGAGGTCGGCGGAAACGGCGACGACGGTGGCCCCACAGTCCCGGACGATGTAGGCCGTCTCGTCGACGCCGAGCCGCGTGCTGATCGCCGTGTAGATGACTCCACAACGATGCGCCCCCCACAACAGCTCAAAGAACTCGGGGGAGTTGTGGACCTGAAAGGCCAGATGTCCGCCCACCCCCACCGAGCAGGCCCGCAGCAGGTGACCCACCTGGAGCGAGAGCCGGTCGAGGTCGGCGTAACTGAGCGAGACGCCCGAGCCGTGCATGACGACGGCCGGCTTGTCCGGCGTGATCTCGGCGAAGGTACCCGGGTGCATGCGCCCTCTTTCCTTGCCCGAAGGGACCACCCACCGGGCGGTGATCGAGCGTGACGGCCAACGGTATCGTGCCCGGCGGCGGCGATCCCGACCCGAGCCCGACCTGACGGCCGTGACCCATGTGACGGCGCCCATCGGGCAAGGTCGGAGGCTGAGGTTCAATCCCTGCAGTCCGGGTAAGGGAATTGTGGCGCCAGAGTGGTCGAGCCGACGTGTCGCTACGCCAGGGGCTACCGTCTTTCCGGTTCCAGCACGGAGTGCGGTCGGTCGTTCACTGTGCTAGCCTTATACCAAACGATTGGTAGATACCATGGCGGTAGATGCCAGTGTGACTACTAGGAGGTCCCCCATGTCTTCCGTATCGCCCTTCGACTTCCCGGTCTTCGACGCCGACAACCATCTCTACGAGACGACCGACGCCCTGACCAAGTACCTCCCGCCCGAGTACAAAGGGGCCATCGACTACGT
>JAUTXB010000263.1 GCA_030838245.1 Acidimicrobiaceae bacterium | reverse complement strand
AAGCCGTCTGCGACTGCATCGATGCGTGGGCCGAGAGGGAGCTGAACGCACCCGGCGCCCTGGTGGCTGTCGACCGCCAGGAAGGCGGGGACCCGATCACCGGTGCCCCCCGCTGGTATCTGCGGCTCACGGGCGACGAGAAGGAGTTCGTGACGGTGTGGCTGACCTTCCGACAGCGCATGCTCCACCACGAGGCCCAGTTCATGCCGGCGCCCGAGACCAATATCGAAGAGACGTGGCGGTACTTGCTCAAGCGCAATGCCGACCTGATCGGCATGAGCTTCGCCCTCGGGTTCGAGGACGCCATCTACCTGGTGGGTCGGGTGCCCGCCGATCGGGTGGACGACGACGAGCTCGATCGGATCGTGGGGGCATCGCTGGCCTACACCGACGATTGCTTCCCGACGGCCATGACCCTGGGGTATGAGGGCATGTACCGGCGACGCCCGCCCTCGCAGCGCTAACGGGGCAAGCACCACGCCGGCAAGCGGGGCAGCCCCGGCCCGGAGTGGGCGCTGGTAGTTTCGCGGCATGACAGCCCCGAAACTCCTGGTCGTAGGCGGCGGCAAGATGGGATCGGCCATGGTGGCCGGGATTCTCGACGCCGGGTGGGCGGCGGCCGGCGAACTGGCGGTGGCCGACCCCGATGCCGGGCAGCGGGACCGCCTCGCCGAGCGGCATCCGGGCCTCATCGTCCTTGACGCCCCAGTCGATGCCGAGGGGGCTCTTCTCGCCGTGAAACAAGAAGCGGTCGACGGGGCGTGCCGGGCTCTGGGGGCTCTCGGGGTACCCCGGGTGCTTTCGGTGGTGGCCGGCATCAACACGGCCCGGCTCGAATCGGTGCTCCCGCCGGGCACGGTGGTGGTGCGGGCCATCCCGAACACGCCGTCACTGGTGGGGGCGGGGGTGGCTGCCATGTCGGGCGGCGGCACCGCTATCGGCGCCGATCTGGACTGGGCCGAGCAGATCCTGGCTGCGGTGGGACACGTCGTGCGCCTTCCCGAGCGTCACCTCGACGCGGTGACCGGTTTGTCGGGCTCCGGGCCGGCCTACATCTTTCTGGTGGCCGAGGCCATGATCGAGGCGGGGGTTGCGGCCGGCCTACCCCGTGACATCAGCCGGGACCTGGTGGTCGGGACCTTGTCCGGGTCGGCCAAGCTTTTGGTCGAGACGGGGGACGATCCCGCCGTACTACGAGCGGCGGTGACTTCGCCCGGGGGCACCACCGCGGCCGGGCTCCGCACCCTGGAGTTCAAAGCGGTGCGCTCCGCCTTCATCGAGGCGGTGGCCGCGGCCACGGAGCGGTCACGGCAACTGGGTCGCTGACGGTCCCCGTCGCCCAGGCGCACAGGCGGCAGACCCGACCGGCAGGGTGGCGACTACCCGGGCTCGGGCAGCACGACGGATCGAGTGCCCGGGGGTGGCAGCCAACGCACCATGGTCACGCCGCTTCGTTGGAAGGCCAAGCGCGCCCCGGGCAGCTCGAGGGTCCGGGCGATGGCCGTCATCGTCGTCTTTTTGACCAGTGGCTCGAGGGGGTCGTTGGGCACGAAGACGAAGTAGACGGGCCTGGACGTGATCGGGAAGTGCTGGGGATCGGCATACCAGGCGTAGATCGATGTCCGCTCGCCCAAGCCCCCGGAGATCCCTGAGGAGGCGATGACTTGGGCGTCGGGCGGGATCTGCGACCGGGCCGTGGTGAGCGCGGCCGAGGTGGCCGGGGACACGACGAACCAGTCGGACTTCGCCGTGCTCAGGTTGGGAATCGAGGAGTAGAGCGAGAGCCCGAAGAGGCCGATGCCGACGATGCACGTGGCCACGACGACTCCCCGGTGGCTCCGGCGTTCCCCCGCGACCAGGCCGGCGCCCGGATCGCTGTCGCTGTCAGAGCCGACCGCGAACGGGAGCGCGCCTCGCCGAGCCGCCCACTCGAGCACGAGTACGGTCCCCACCGGCACCACGATGTACACGGGGAAGCTCTGGAAGGGTGAGTGGATGTAACCCACGTTGGTCTGGAGGGCATTGGGCACCAGCACCACCAACGCGATGAACAGCGCCCAGGGGGCAGCGATGCCCACCACCCCTCCTGTGGTGAGGGTGTTGAGGATGAGGTGCCAGCGAACGTGCAGGACGTGGACCCATCGGCCGGGGTGGACGAACAGCCCGGCCACGATGGAGAAGATGGTGACCGTACCGCCGGTGGCCAGGTAGCCGAGGCCGCTCTCGAGGGCGGAGCCCACGTTGGCGTGCAATGACGAGATCACGATGATCCACACGGCCCCACCGGCCACCAGGACGGCGCCGGCCCGACGGGTCTCCCGGCTGGACACCAGCGCGGCCACCCCTAGGCCGATGGCGTAGGTAGCGGCCACGTCGCCGGTCAACAGCATGATGGCCGCCCAGATCAGGGCCCGCTTGCTGCGCCCGTTGTACAGGTCGCGTGCGGCCAGCACCAAGAAAAAGGTGGCGAAGGCCTGGAAGTGGAAGTCGAACCAGTCGGATTGGTAGAAGCTCGGGTTGACCAAGAGGACCACGACGAACCCGAGTGCCACCGGGGCGGCGGGAAGGCTGCGCCGGTGGCGGCCCAGGGCGTCGAGCACCCAGCGGAAGGCCACGGCCTCCGATGCCACCGCGGCCAGCTCCTGCAACCACTTGAGGTCGACGGCACTGTGGTTGACCCAATAGAAGAGGGAGAGCGGCCACATGGCCAGTTCGAAGTGGTTCCTCCAGAACGGGAGCTGATCGACCGTGCTGAAGGGGCTCATGTGCCCGTGGGCGATCAGGTACCAGGCCTGGCTGTAGAGGGCGTAGTCGTTGGTCACGTCCCAGCGGTCGTACAGGCGTGCGCCAGCCACCAGCATGACGATCAGCTGGATGGCCAGCAGCCCGTAGCCGACCCGGCGGACCCAACGGAGACCCTCGTCGTCCGAGGAGCGGCGGCCGAGCTGGAGGAGCGATTGCCGCGTGTGGCCCACCGAGGCGCTTCCCTTTCGGTCGAACTGCGAGTCTGACGCCTCGGTCACCATGGAGGCCTGCCGCCCGGAGACCATAATCTCGCTCCGCACCGCGATCGGGCCGAACGGCTCCCAATTCTCACTTTCCCCACCAACCACAGTGGCGTACAGTCGCCCCAGCGGAGGGAGTGAGACACCAATGGAAGACAGCGCGAGCGCCCGGTTCCTGACCGTCACTGAGGTGGCGGCCAACCTCCGGGTCTCCAACATGACCGTTTATCGGCTGATCAACACGGGCGGCCTGCCCGCAGTTCGGATCGGCAAGTCGTTCCGGATACGAGAGGACGACCTCAACCGGTATCTGACCGGGCAGTACACCAAAGCCGGCTGATCCTGGCGCCGCGTATGGCCCCGGGCCACCCGGCGCCGGCCATCTTCTTCCTGTCCGATTACGGGCTGGTGGATGAATTCGTCGGCGTAGTCCATGCCGTCATCCAGCGACTGGTGCCTGGCGTGCCGGTCATCGACCTTACCCACCAGGTTCCCAGCTTCGGCGTGGTCGCAGCCGCCCGGGTCTTGGAGCGGTCCGTCCCCCACCTGGGCGCGGGCGTGGTACTCGCCGTCGTCGACCCCGGTGTCGGCTCGGAGCGCCGGGGCGTGGCCGTCGAGGTGGGAATCGAGGTCGGTCCGCACTGGTTGGTCGGCCCCGACAACGGGCTCCTGCTCCCCGCCGCCGATCTGCTCGGGGGACCCCGGCGGGCGGTGGTCCTCGAGGGGGTGTCCACCTTCGACGGCCGAGACGTCTTCGCCCCCGCCGCTGCCCACCTGGTGGGTGGGGGTTCTCCCGAGGCCCTGGGCGGGCCGGCCGACGTCGCCACGCTGGTGGCGCTTCCCGATGGCCGGGCCGAGGTGTCGGTGACCGATGGTGTCGTGACCACGTCGGTGTCCTGGGTGGATGGCTACGGGAACGTCCAACTGGCCGGACCCGTCCATATTTGGGAAGAAGCGGGGGTGGTGCTGGGGGCGACGATGATGGTCGAGCTGGGGGGGTCGCATGGCGGCCACCGAGCCCGGGCTCGCCGGGTCTCGGCCTTCTCATCGCTCGCCCCAGACGAGCTCGGCGTGGTCCTCGACGCCAATGGTCACCATGCCCTCGCCCTCGACCGGGCCTCGGCTGCCTCGGCCTTGGGCGGGGCCGTTTCGGGCACCGAGGTACGGGTGCGGGTGGTGGGCTGAGCATCGGGGCCCGTCCTCGTTTTCCTTTCCGAGCCTCCCTCGGTACGATCCGGCGCAGTGGCCAATCCCGTCGACCCTTCCGCCAAGCCGGCCAGCCCGAGCTCGACCCCGCCTGACGATTCGGGCCGCCCGGAGTCCACCGGTGAGCGCCGGATCCCCGAGGCCACGGTGGTTCGGCTTCCCGTGTACCAGCGGATCCTCGAGGAGCTCCTCCGCTCGGGCAACGCCACGGTGTCCTCGGAACAGTTGGCCGCCTCGGCTCGGATCAACGCGGCCAAGGTGCGCAAGGACCTGTCCCTGCTGGGCTCGTTCGGGACCCGTGGCTCGGGCTACGACGCCGCCTTCCTCATCGAGCAGATCGACCGGGAGCTCGGGCTCGACCAGGTGTGGCCGGTGGTCATCGCCGGGATCGGCAACCTGGGTCGGGCCCTGGCCAACTCCCGAGGATTCACCACCAGGGGGTTCACCGTGGCTGCCCTGCTCGACGTCGACCCCGCCGTGGTGGGGGAGCGGATCGGCGACGTCACCGTGCGCCATATCGACGAGCTCGAGGCGGTGGCCACCGAGACGAGCCTGTCCATCGGGGTGATCGCCACCCCGGCCTCCGCGGCTCAGAGCGTCGGCGACCTGCTGGTCGGAGCGGGGGTGCGCTCCCTGTTGAACTTCGCCCCCACCGTGTTGGCCGTCCCGCCCGAGGTCCTCCTCCGCTACGTGGACCTGTCCATCGAGCTCCAGGTCATGAGCTTCTACCAGGCTCGACTGGGCGGTGCGTCCGAGGACCAGGGCATGCCGTCCATCCGGTCCATCGGCCTGACCGGGACCTGAGGGGGCCGGCGGCGCCCTGCGACTGGCGATTTGTGGCAAGGACCGGCATGCTTGGTGGTCGGTTGCAGTCCACCCACCTGGGTGCCGGCGATCGCCAGAGCGACCAAGGAGTCACCCACAGCAGTGTCCGTCGTTGTCGTAGGTCTCGAGCAGCGCCAGGCCCCGCTCGACCTGCTCGAGCAGGTGGCGGTGGGCGAGAACGCCCTACCCAAAGCGCTCGGCATGCTGCGCGACCGGGCGAACCTGTCCGAGGCGGTCGTCCTCTCGACCTGCCTGCGCACCGAGGTCTACGCCGTGGTCGAGCGGTTTCACGACGGCGTAGCCGAGCTCCAGGAGTTCTTCGCCGCCATCGCCGGCCTGCCGGTCGAGGCCTTGACCGACCATCTGATCACCCGCTTCGACGATGACGTGGCCGACCACATCTTCACCGTTGCCTCTGGCTTGGACTCGGCCGTGCTGGGTGAGTCCGAGGTCCTCGGGCAGGTCCGCCGGGCCTGGGAACGGGCCCAGCGAGAGCGGGCTTCGGGCCCGGTGCTCGGGTCGTTGTTCCGACACGCCGTCGAGACGGGGAAGCGGGTCCGATCGGAGACGGCCATCGCCCGCGGCATCACCTCACTGTCCAACGGCGCCGTGGCCCTGGCCGCCAACCGTCGCGAGGGCGGCCTGACCGGGTGCCGGGTCTTGGTGGTGGGGGCGGGCGAGATGGGAGAAGGGGTCATGCGGGCCATGGCCTCGCATGAGCCGACCGAGTTGGTGGTGGTCAATCGCACCTCGGCGCGGGCCGCCGAGCTGGTCGCCGGACTACCGGCCGAGCTCGCCGCTCGGAGCCGGGTGGGCTCGATGGCCACGGTCCCCGAGGAACTGGCCAGAGCTGATGTGGTGTTCACCTCGGTGGCCACCACCCACCCGATCATCGAGATGTCCGTGCTCGAGTCGGCGCTGTCCCGTCGCCAATCCGGCGATCCGCTGGTCGTGGTGGACCTGGGCGTCCCGAGGAACGTGGAGCCGGCGGCCGCATCGCTGCCCGGTGTCACCCTGCTCGACATGGATGCCCTCCGGGCCGCGGTCGAGGGAGCACTTTCCGGTCGCCAGGGCGAGCTGGCCCAAGCCCAGGAGATCGTGGCCGATCAGCTGGAGCGCTACCGGGTCGCGGCGCGGGCCCGGGGAGCGGCTCCCGTCGTCTCCGCCCTCCGTTCGCGCGCCGAAGAGGTGCGCCGCTCCGAGCTCGAGCGGCACCGGTCCAAGTTGTCCGAGCTGACCGAGGAGCAGTGGAGCCAGGTGGACGCGGTGACCCGGTCGACGGTGGCCAAGCTGTTGCACGAGCCGACGGTGGCGGTGAAGGACGCCGCGGGCACGCCCCGGGGCGAGCGCCTGGTCGAGGCCCTCCGGGCCCTGTTCGACCTGTAGCACCGTGACCACCGGCCCGCAGCTTCGGCTGGCTACTCGCGGATCGCCGCTGGCCCTGTGGCAGGCCCATCGGGTGGCGGATCTGTTGACCGCCAGGCACCGGGGTTCGAACGCCGCGTCCACGGTGACCCTGGTCACCGTGGAGACGACCGGTGACCGCATCACCGATTCCCCGCTGCACTCCCTGGGAGGCCAAGGGGTCTTCGTAAAGGAGGTCCAGGCGGCCGTCTTGGCCGGCGAGGCCGACGCCGCCGTGCACTCGGCCAAGGACCTGCCGGCCGCGCCGGGGCTCTCGCCCGAAAGCCTGGTACTGGCTGCGTTCCCCGAACGGGCCGATCCTCGGGACCTGCTGGTCGGCGGGAGGTTGGATGACCTACCCACTGGTTCCACCGTGGCCACGGGATCGGTGCGCCGACGCACCCAGCTGGCCAACCTCCGGCCCGATCTCACCTTCACCGACCTCCGGGGAAATCTTGGGACACGGCTGGCCGCCGCCGGCCAGGGGAACGTGGTCGCCGTGGTCGTGGCCAAAGCGGCGGTGGACCGGTTGGGCTGGGTGCCTCCCGACGGGGTCGTGACCCAGGTGCTCGACCAGATGTTGATGGTGCCCCAAGTCGGGCAAGGTGCGTTGGCCGTCGAGTGCCGGGCCGATGACCAACAGACCAGGGCCCTGCTAGCCGGCATCGACGACACTGTCGTCCGCCGGGCGGTCACCGCCGAGCGGGCGTATCTGGCCGAGCTCGGGGGAAGCTGCACGTTGCCGGTCGGGGCCTACGCCGAGGCCGCGGCCGCGGCCGCCGACAGCGACCTGGCGCTGACCGGCGTGCTGGCCAGTGAAGATGGCCGGGTGGTGCTCCGCCACACCGCCCGGGGCAACGATCCCGAGCAGCTGGGCCGTGGCGTGGCTCGCTACGTGCTCGATGACTGCGGGGGCACGTCGCTCGGGAGGTGGGACGACCATGACGGCAACGGCAGTCCGGAGCCAGCACCGTGACGGTGTACCTGGTGGGCGCCGGCCCCGGGGACCCCGAGCTGGTGACCGTCCGGGGCGCCGCCCTCCTGGCCCGTGCCGACGTGGTCGTCTACGACCGGTTGATCGCCCATTCCCTGTTGGATCTCGCACCCCCGGACGCCGAGCGACTCGACGTGGGGAAGAAGCCGGGCCAGCCCAGCCGACAGAGCGATATCAATGCGTTGCTCGTGGAGCACGGCAGCCAGGGCCGAGAGGTGGTCCGGCTCAAGGGGGGCGATCCCTTCCTGTTCGGTCGAGGTGGCGAGGAGGCCGAGGCGTTGCGGGCCGCCGGCATCCCCTACGAGGTCGTGCCCGGCGTCACCTCGGCGTTCGCCGCCCCGGCCGCGGCTGGGATCCCGGTCACCCATCGGGGACTGTCCACGTCGGTCACGGTGGTGACCGGACACGTCGGCGACCCATCGGCTCCTGGTGGGGTCGACTGGCAGGCATTGGCCAGAGCCGGCGGCACGCTGGTGGTGATGATGGGCATGGCCGATCGGGCCAGGATCGCCGACGCGCTGATCGAAGGCGGTCGCCCCGCTGACACGCCGGTGTCCGTCGTCCACTGGGGGACCACGGACAAACAACGCACCGAGCGCACCACGCTCGACGGCCTGGGCGACGTCGACCTCCCTGCGCCGTGCACCATCGTGATCGGCCCCGTGGCCGCTCTCGACCTCGGTTCCACGGCT
>JAUTXB010000260.1 GCA_030838245.1 Acidimicrobiaceae bacterium | reverse complement strand
GGGGTGATAGTTCGCGATCTTGCCGCCCCTGATCACCATGTGATGCGACAGAACTCCCCGGACCGCCTCGGTGAAACCGCAGCCGATCCCCTCGTCGGGAACCTCGAACGGCTCCCACGTCTTCGTGTGGCCCCCCCGCACGTCGGCCAAGGCCTTCTCGATGAAATCGAGGGCCGATGCGGCTGCATAGGCCTGGAAGTACGTCCGGGCCCGATCCCGCTCGATGGTGTTGGACCACTGGGGGATCTTCCACTCGAGGTCGACCTCGGGCTTGAGCGCGGTCTTCGGCAGGTGAATGCGAACGCTGGCGCCCGTGGCCTTCAAGTGGTCGGTGTTCACGAGGCCGGACAGCGCCGTCGCCCAGAGTCGAGCCAGGGGCCCACCGCCGGTGTCCAGCGCGAGGTGCTCCTGGCCATCGAACCAGCGGGGCGACATGACCCAGCTGTACTTGCTGTCGAAGTCACGCTTGGCTGGCCGCGGGATCGTGTGCTGGTTCCACGGGTGCCTGCGGTCCACCGGGTTGCCCAGTGGGTCGCGGGTCACGAACATCTCCTGGTCTTCCCAGTCCTCGTAGTAGGAGCAGCCGAGCAGGATGCGGATCCCGAGGTTGATATCGACGAGGTCGTTGGTGAGCAGTTGCCCGTCGCGGATGACGCCGGGGCTCACGAACATCTTCCGGCCCCAGTCGCTCATGTGGTCGTAGCGGAAGTCGCAGTGCTCGGGGTCGTTCAGGCTGCCCCAGCAGACCATGTCGGCCCGGCGGCGGCCCACCTCCTCGTACCCGGGCATGGCCTCGTAGAAGAAGTCGAAGAGATCGTCATGCATGGGCACGACCCGCTTCATGAATTCCACGTAGCGCATCAGCCGGGTCAGGTAGTCGGTGAAGAGCTGCACGGTGGGGGTGGTGCCCACGCCACCGGGATAGAGCGTCGAAGGATGGACGTGCCGCCCCTCCATCAGGCAGAACATCTCCCGGGTGGACCGGCTGACCTGGAGCGCCTCGCGGTAGAACTCGCCTTCCAGCGGGTTGAGCGACCGCATGATGTCGCCGATGTACTTGTAGCCATGGTCGCCGGCATGTGGGCACTCGGTGCGGTTGGCCAGCTCCAGCACGCCCGGGTTGGTCTCGCCCACCATCCTCGCGCAGAAGTCCACCCCGACCAGGTTCTCCTGGAAGATGTTGTGGTCGAACATGTACTCGGCGGCCTCGCCCAGGTTGATGATCCATTCGGCGAGGTGCGGCGGCCGCACCCCGTAGGCCATGTTCTGGTTGTAGACGGAGCACGTCGCGTGGTTGTCCCCGCAGATCCCGCAGATGCGGCTGGTGATGAAGTGCGCGTCGCGCGGGTCCTTGCCCTTCATGAAGATGCTGTAGCCGCGGAAGATCGACGATGTGCTGTAACACTCGACGACCTTCTTCTGCTTGAAGTCGATTTTCGTGTAGATCCCGAGGCTGCCCACGATCCTGGTGATGGGGTCCCAGTTCATCTCGACAATGCCGGTATCCTCGGCCGTCGTCATCGCTCATTCCTCTCGCTGCTATCGGGCGCCGCTGCCCACGGGCTGGCGCTGGTCGAGGTCACCAGGACTTCTGGTAGCCGGTGAGCAGGTCATCGCCCTTCTTCCGCCACTTCGGCTCCTCGTCGGCCGTCTTGGCCGTGAAGCCACGGAGTGAGCGGATCACCGTCCCGTAAAGGGTGCTCGCCGTCATCGACACCCTCGAACCAGGCGGCTCGTCCATGAACGGCATGAACTTGTCAGGGAAGCCCGGCATGGTGCAGGCGATGCAGATCCCGCCCACGTTCGGGCAGCCGCCGACCCCGTTGATCCAGCCGCGCTTCGGCACGTTGCACTTGACGACCGGCCCCCAGCAGCCCAGCTTGACCAGGCACTTGGGCGAGCCGTACTCGTTGGCGAACTCACCCTGCTCGTAATAGCCGCCCCGGTCGCACCCCTCGTGCACGGTGGCGCCGAACAGCCAGGTCGGCCGCAGCGCCTCGTCCAGCGGGATCATCGGAGCCTGGCCCGCGACCTGGTAGAGCAGGTAAAGGATGGTCTCCGAGAGATTGTCCGGATGGGTTGGGCAGCCGGGGACGCAGACGATCGGCAGGCCGGCCTTGGACCGCCATTCCCAGCCAAGGTAGTCAGGCACCCCCATCGCCCCGGTGGGGTTACCGGCCATGGCGTGGATCCCGCCGTAGGTGGCGCAGGTGCCCGCGGCCAGGATCGCGGTGGCCTTCGGCGCCAGCCGGTCCAGCCACTCATTGGTGGTCATCGGCTGGCCGGTCGCCGGGTTGTTCCCGAAACCGCACCAGTAGCCCTCGTCCTTGATCGCTTCGTTCGGGATCGAGCCCTCGACGACGAGGACGAACGGATCCAGTTCGCCGCGGTCGGCCTTGTGCCACCACTCGATGAAGTTGTCGGCGCCCTGCTCGGGGCCGCACTCGAAATCGATCAGCGGCCAGTGCACCGCGACCTTGGGCAGGCCGGGGAGCGCCCCAAGCGCGATTTCCTCGATGCTCGGCTGAGTAGCTGCGGTGAGCGCCACCGAGTCCCCGTCACAGCCCAGCCCTCCGTTCATCCAGAGGATGTGGACGACCGGCTCGGCCGTCGTTGTGTCGTTGGTCTGTTCGGCAGTGGCCATTGCTAGGCCACCTCCTCGCTGCGGTGTCGGCGGGATGCTGGATGCGTCGGGGCCTGGCGATGATGGGCTGGAGATGCAGCGCTTGAAGACGCGGCCTGCGCTGCGGTGCCTGAAGATGCGGCTGGCGGCGCTGTGCCGCAATACGCCTCGCCTGGCGATGAGGCGCGTGGGGGTCAGCTGTCCGGGGGCCGGGTTCGTGGCGATCGACGGCCGGGAACGAGGAGGCCTGGCG
>JAUTXB010000252.1 GCA_030838245.1 Acidimicrobiaceae bacterium | reverse complement strand
CATCACCCGGGACGTCTCGGGGGAGGGGGTCCAGCAGGCGCTCTTGAAGATCCTGGAGGGGACCACCGCCTCGGTGCCGCCCCAGGGCGGCCGCAAGCATCCGCACCAGGAATTCATCCAGATCGACACCACCAACATCCTGTTCATCTGCGGTGGGGCCTTCGCCGGGATCGACAAGATCATCGAGAACCGCATCGGCCGCAAGGGCATGGGCTTCCGGGCCGAGGTTCGCAAGGCCTCCGAGCGGGACGACTCCGAGCTCCTCCGACTGGTGCTGCCCGAGGACCTCATGAAGTTCGGGCTCATTCCCGAGTTCATCGGGCGCCTGCCCATGGTGGGGGCGGTGTCCCACCTGTACAAGGACGCGCTGATCCAGATCCTGGTAGAGCCGAAGAACGCGCTCACCCGCCAGTACAAGCGGGTCTTCGAGTTAGACCGGGTGGAACTGGAGCTCACCGACGACGCCTTGGAGGCAGTGGCCGAGCAGGCCCTCCTGCGGGGAACCGGCGCCCGGGGCCTTCGGGCCATCTTGGAAGAGGTGCTGCTCGAGGTGATGTACGACCTTCCCAGCCGTACCGACGTGTCGAAGTGCGTGGTCGATCGGGCCGTGGTCCTCGAGAAGGTCCATCCCACCTTGGTGCCGCTCAATCCTCCGACCAAGTCCACCCGCACCCGCCGGGCCGCCTCCTAACCGGCTCACCCGGGCGGGACACCCATCGACTCGACTGGGGCGACCGCGCCATCGCCGGTCAGCGATCCAACGTCCCCTCTCACCATGCCCTTCACCGATCTTCCCGAGGCGATCGCCTGGCTCGATTCGCACATCGACTTCGAGTCCGTCGCCCTCACCCGCCGAGCCCTTCCCACCTTGGACCGCGTACGCGAGCTGATGGAGGTCCTGGGCGACCCACAGCGCGCCTACCCGTCCATCCACCTGACCGGTACCAACGGCAAGGGCTCGACGGCAGCGATGGCCACGGCCTTGCTCGGCGCTCAAGGACTGACCGTCGGGACCTACACCAGCCCCAACCTCTACCGGGTGAACGAGCGCCTGTCTCGAAACGGCGAGCCCATCACCGACGAGGCCTTCCTCGCCGTCCTGGACACCCTGGCCGGCCTGGAGGGGTTGCTGGCTGACCGTCCGACCCGCTTCGAGTTGCTGACCGCGGCTGCCTTCGCCTGGTTCGCCGAGGAGGCGGTAGACGTCGCCGTGGTCGAGGTGGGCCTCGGGGGCACCTGGGACAGCACCAATGTGATCGACGCCGATGTGGCGGTGATCACCAACGTGAGCTTCGACCACACCGAGGTGCTGGGTCCGACCCTGGCCGACATCGCCAGCGACAAGTCGGGGATCTTCAAGCCCGGGAGCCGGGTGGTGATCGGGGAGACCGACCCCTCGCTGGTGTCCCTACTCAGGGCCAAAGCCGCCGAGGCCGGCGCCGCTGAGGTGTGGGTTCGAGGCGAGGACTACGGATGGACGGCCAACCGGGTCGCCGTCGGCGGGCGGCTGCTTGACTTGCGCACCCCGCAGGGGTCATACGGCGAGATCCTCGTCCCCCTCCACGGGGCCCACCAAGGCGACAACGCCGCCACCGCACTCGCCGCCGTCGAGGCCTTCTTCGGCTCGCCATTGCACGAGGACGTGGTCGATCAAGCGCTGTCTTCCGTGTCGGTTCCCGGCCGACTGGAGGTCATCGGCCGCCATCCCCTTGTGGTGGTGGACGGTGCCCACAACGTGGCCGGCATGACCATGTTGGCCCGCACACTGATCGAGGAGTTCACCGTGGAGGGTGACGCCGTGGCCGTGGTGGGGATGTTGCGCGGCCGCGATCCGGTGGCCATGCTCGAGGCCCTCCAGACCGCGGGCGTTCGCTCACTGGTGGCGTGCGCGCCTGATTCGCCGCGGGCGCTCCCGGTCGAGATCGTGGCCGAAGCTGCGCTGGGTCTCGGCATGGAGGTACGCACCGCCCCCACCGTCGCCGAGGCCGTCACCGCCGCGGTCGACGGAGCCGGGCCCGACGACCGCTGCATCATCTGTGGGTCCCTGTACGTGGTAGCTGACGCCCGACGCCGGCTGGTGGGCGACGGTCTCTGAGGATTCGCGCTTCCGATCGCTGTGGCGATTCGGCCTCCTGACCGATGTCGGCTAGCCTGCCCGCCTCGTGGGACGCACACTTGTCATTTGCAAACCTGACGCACTCGAGCGGGGCCTGTCAGGTGAGATCATCGGACGCATCGAGGCGAAAGGGCTCCGCCTGGTGGCGGCCGAGCTGCGCACCATTCCCGTCGAGGTCGCCGGGCGCCACTACGCCGAGCACGACGGCAAGCCCTTCTACGCCGGCCTGGTGGCCTTCATCACCCGGTCTCCCGCACTGATCATGGTGGTCGAGGGGCCCGATGACACCTATGCCGTGGTGCGGACCCTGATGGGGGCCACCAACCCGGTCGAGGCCGCACCGGGGACGATCCGAGGTGACCTGGCCCTCGAGGTGGGGGAGAACCTGATCCACGGATCGGACTCCCCGGAGTCGGCTGCTCGAGAGATCGAGCTGTTCTTTCCCGGCCTGATCTGACTCCCGTCACGGCCCTCGGGTCCCGCATTCCGGGCCTCCAGCTGAGAGCGCCTTGTGCCCACCCGTTCGTTCCCGTAGCCTTGGGCCCACGATGTCCTGTAGCGCGCCCCGCGGAAACAGCGGATCCGGGGCGATAGCACGGGTCGAATTGTTAACCCGACCGCTCTACGACGGAGGGGTTCATCTCTGATGGCCGACAACCGCTTCTTTCTATTGGGCCGAGATATGGCAGTGGATCTCGGGACCGCCAACACCTTGGTGTACGTGCGCGGCCGGGGCATCATCTTGAACGAGCCGTCGGTGGTGGCGGTCAATGTCAAGGACGGCCGGCCCCTGGCCGTGGGAGCCGAGGCCAAGCGCATGATCGGCCGGACTCCCAGTCATATCCAGGCCATCCGGCCGCTGAAGGACGGGGTCATCGCCGATTTCGAGATCTGCGAGAAGATGCTCCGCTACTTCATCCACCGGGTCCACCAACGCCGCTTCGCCAAGCCGCGCATGGTGATCTGCGTCCCCTCGGGCATCACCGGGGTGGAGCAGCGAGCGGTCATGGAGGCGGCCGAGTACGCCGGCGCCCGCAAGGCCTACATCATCGAAGAGCCGATGGCCGCGGCTATCGGGGCCGGGCTGCCGGTGCACGAGCCCACCGGGAACATGGTGGTGGACATCGGAGGTGGCACCACCGAGGTGGCCGTCATCTCTCTGGGCGGGATCGTCACCAGCCAGTCGATCCGTATCGGTGGCGACGAGCTCGACGAGGCCATCGTCTCGTTTGTGAAGAAGGAGTACAGCCTGGCCCTCGGGGAGCGCACGGCCGAGGAGATCAAGATCGCGCTGGGCTCGGCCTACGAACTCGAAGAGGAGCTGCACGCCGAGATCCGCGGCCGCGACCTCGTGACCGGGCTGCCCAAGACCGTGGTGATCTCCACCCAGGAGATCCGCAAGGCCATCGAAGAGCCGGTGTCGGCGATCGTCGACGCGGTGAAGGTGACCTTGGACCGCACGCCGCCGGAACTGGCCGCCGACATCATGGAGCAGGGCATCGTCCTGACCGGAGGGGGCGCGCTGCTGCACGGCCTGGACAGCCGGTTGCAGTCGGAGACGGGCATGCCCATCGTCGTGGCCCGGGACCCGTTGAACTGCGTCGCCATCGGCAGTGGTCAGTGCCTCGAGGAATTCGAAGCATTGAAGCAAGTGCTCATCACGTCGTCAGCACGCTGACCGAGCCGCTCTTTACTCGTGGCGAAGCCGCGGCGGCTGCGCCGCCCCCGAACAACGCTCCTGATCCTGGTCCTTATCTCGATCACCATCATCACCCTCGATGCCCGAGGCGGCCTGAACAGCTTCACCTCCGGTGTCAAGTCGGTGGCCGCCGATGCCTTCTCGCCGATCCGCTCCGGGGTGGACGGCCTGGTCCGGCCCATCGGCAGCTTCCTGGCCGGCACCGTGCACTACGGGGCGGTGCGTGAGCAGAACCAGAAGCTGCAGGCGGAGATCGGGTCCTTACGGCAGCAGATGCTCGAGCAGCAAAACGCGGCCCAGGCCCTGCGGCAGTTGCAGGCGCTCAGCGCGCTGAACAACCTTCCGACCGTCCAAGGGCTGCAGCAAGTCAAAACGGAGGTGATCAACTTCAACACCTCTGACTTCGCCGCCACCGTCGAGATCGGCGTGGGCCGTGACCAAGGGGTCACACTGGGCATGCCGGTGATGGGATCGGGTGGCGCGACCGGTGGCCTGATCGGCCAGGTGGTGTTCGCCAGCAAGAGCACCTCGACGGTGCGGCTGCTCACCGACGGACAGTCGACGGTGGGGGTGGCCTACGGCCCGGGTGACTACGCCGTCCTCAACGGCCAGGGGGCGGGCCAGCCGCTGACCGCCGGACTGATCCCGTCGAATACGCCGGTGCCGAAAGGCACGATCTTCGTGACCAGCGGGCTGCAGGGGGCCATCTTCCCGCAGGGCCTCCCGGTGGCCGAGGTCACCTCGACCAAGTCGGGGTCGGTGGCCAACCTGGAGTCGGTGGACCTCCGCCCGGTGGCCGACTTCGCCCATCTTCGCTACGTCTCGGTCCTGTTGTGGGGGCCGGCCGGCGGAGCAGGTACGTCGGTGGCGGGGCCATGACCGGTCGGGACGCGGCAAAGGTCATAGTGGTGGTGCTGTTGTTCCTCACCGTGCAACAGACCCTGATGTTGGACATCCACATCGGCGGCATTCACCCCGACATCATGGTGGTGCTGCCGATCGCGGCAGGCATCATCGGCGGACCGTCCCGCGGGGCGATCATGGGATTCGGAGCCGGGTTGGTGGCCGACCTCTTCCTCCCCACACCGTTCGGCCTCTCGGCGCTGATCGGGTGCCTGGTCGGGTTCGGGGTCGGGCTCTCCACCGTGGCGCTCGACCGGGCGGCGTGGTGGCTGCCCCCCCTGGCCGCACTGGGGGCCAGTGCTGTCTACGAGGTGGCCTACGCCGCAGTCGGGTCGATCCTCGGCCAGCCGCAGATGCTCCACGTGGACATCGTGGGCATCGTCTTGGTGGTGTCGATCGTCAATGCGTTGGTGGCCGTGCCCGCCGTCCGCATCGTCGGGTGGGCCCTGCCCAAGGTCTCAGCCGAAGGAATGCCCGGATCAATCGGTCCCATCGGGAGTGTCCGATGACCAGGGCTGAGAGAGACCCGGCGTTCTCTCAGCCGCGCACACTTTGCCGGCTGGGGACGCCAGGATAGGCGCCTGTGAAACGCTCGTTGCGTCATCCCATAAGCGGGTCGAAGCAGTACCTGCGTCCTGAGCGCGAGCGGTTCGGCCCCCGCAAGGTGGCCAGGCAGCCGAAGATCCACAAGAACCGGGTCTCGGTGGGCTCGATGCTCGACGCGCCCGACTCCACCGCCTCGCGACCAGGCTTGCGCCTCCGCATCACCGGACTGGTGGTCATCGCCCTCTTCGCCATCTTGGGGCTGCGCCTCTGGACGCTCCAGGTGCTCCAGGCACCGGCCGCCGTCCATGCCGTCTCGGCCAATCAGATCCGCTCGGTGGCCGTGCCGCCGACTCGGGGGGAGATCCTGGACAGCACCGGCTTACCTCTGGTCAACAACGTCGTGACCCAACAGATCACCCTGTCCCGGGTCTCGGCCGTCCAGCATCCCGAGGTGGTCGGTCGGCTGGCCGCCCTCATCGGCCAGACCCCGGCTCAGGTCCAACAGACGATCAACGACAAGCAGTTCAGCCCGTACAAGCCGGTGCCCATCCTGGACAACGCCCCCCTCCCCGACGTGCTGTACGTCAAAGAGCACGCCGGCGAGTTCCCCGGTGTGACCGTGGCCCAGACCACCCAGCGGGACTATCCCCAACTCGAGCTTCCGGGGCCGGCGGCCGGTGGCTACCCCGCGGCCCAGACGCTCGGGTACGTGGGCTCCATCAGCGCCAGCGAGCTGAAGACCAACGCCAGTAAGGGCTACCAGGCCGGCGACCAATTTGGCCAGAGCGGGCTCGAGTACCAGTACGAGTCGGCATTGCGGGGGACACCTGGCCAACAGCAGCTGGAAGTCGACGCCCAGGGCCAGGTGGTGGGCACGCTCAAGACGACCCCGGCCCAGTCCGGTAACAACCTGGTCACCAACATCAACCTGGGCCTGCAGCAAGTGGCCGATGACGCACTCGCCACCCAGATCGCCACGGTGCGCCAGACGCCGGACTCCACTAACGGCGTGCTGCCGCCCGCCATCAACGGCTCGGTGGTGGTGATGAACCCCCAGACCGGCGCCATTCTGGCCATGGCTTCCTACCCGTCCTACAACCCGAGCGTCTGGGTGAACGGGATCTCCCAGGCCAACTACGCGGCGATCTCAACGAGCGGGGCACAGAACAACTGGGCCATCAACTCGCAGCTGGCGCCCGGCTCGACCTTCAAGCTGGCCACGGCCACCTCGGCCTTGCAGACCGGGCTGATCACAACGAGCACGGCGTACGTGGACAACGGTGGCTACACGGCACCGAATTGCACGGGCCCGAACTGCCATCTGAAAGACGACGTCGGCGACAACGCCAACGGTGCGGCCTACAACGTGACCTCGGCGCTCACGGTGTCCAGTGACGCATTCTTCTACCAGATCGGCGCCGAGTACTGGGGGGCCCAGTCCCAGTTCGGTCACGATCCGATCCAGACGACCGCCGCCCAGTATGGCTACGGGCAGCCCACCGGCATCGACATTCCCAACGAGTCGATCGGTCGGGTCGACTCGTTGACCGAGCGCCAGAAGCTCCATGCCCAGTACCCCCAGGGGTTCCCGAACACCCCGGCGTGGTACACGGGCGACAACATGGAGCTGGCCTTCGGCCAGGGTGGCACGGTTATCACGCCGCTCCAAGAGGCAGTGGCCTACTCCACGTTCGCCAACGGCGGTACCCGCTACGCACCCGAAGTGGCCGCCGGCGTGGTCAGCCCCGACGGCAAGGTGATCTCCAAGGTCGCGCCGAAAGTCACCGGACACGTGGACATTTCGCCGACGAATTACCAGGCCATGCTGGCCGGGTTCGAGGGCGTCGTTTCGTCATCCAATCCAAGCGGTACCGGCTACGGCAGCTTCGTCGGAAACGGGTGGAACCAAGCAGCGTTCCCGCTGGGCGGGAAGACCGGAACGGCCAGCGTGAACGGCCAGGAGCCGACCTCGTGGTTCGTCGGCTTCGGCCCTAATCCCAACCCGCAGTACGTGGTGGTGAGCGAGATCAATGAGGGCGGCTACGGCGCCCAGGCCTCGGCCCCGGTGGTCAGGAAGATCTTCGACTACCTGGCTGCCCATCCGGTGGGAGCCCCGGCCCTGCCGCCCGCGCCCGCCTCGGTGAACGCCACCCAGCCGGCACCGCTCCCCACGACCACCACCACGACTGCTCCCGGATCGACGACGACCACCCCTGCTGCCGGCTCCACCACCACGACGACCCCCGCCGGGGGCTCCACCACGACCACCACGACCCCGGCAGCGACGACACCGACAACTGGGACCAACGCGGCCTACAAAGCCAAGGCCCGCACCACGGCTGTCCGCACCACCACGAGGCACAAGGCAAACCACTCGAGCGGCTAGCCCTAAGCTGGCGGGCAGATGCAGTCCCTCTGGTCGCGGATCGAACCGCTCTTGTCCCAGGTCAACAAGCCGGCCCGCTATATCGGCGGTGAGTTGGGCGCACAGTCACCCGAACACGTCGCGAACAGTGTGTCCTGGCTCCTCGTCTACCCCGACACCTACGAGATCGGTCTCCCCAACCAGGGGTTACAGATCCTCTACGAGATCCTCAACGAGCGGCCTGACGCGGTGGCCGAGCGCTCGTACGCACCCTGGGTGGACATGGAAGAACAGATGCGTACCCACGGCATCCCCTTCTTCTCGCTGGAGAACCATCTCCCCGCCCGTGCCTTCGACGTCCTGGCCTTCAACCTCTCGGCCGAGCTGACCTACACCAATGTCCTCAACCTGATCGACCTGTCCGGACTGCCGGTGCGCTGCGCCGAACGCACGGCGCAGGAGCCACTGGTGGTGGCCGGTGGTCACTGCGCCTTCAATCCGGAGCCCCTGGCCGATTTCGTCGACTGCTTCGTCCTCGGCGACGGCGAGGAGGTGATCGGCGAGATCAACGACGTGCTGGCCGCCTGGAAGGCGGGACGCCCGGTCGACTGTGGCGACGGCGAGCCCGGGACGCGGGCGGCCCTCCTCCGTGCCCTGTCCCAAGTCCCCGGGGTGTACGTGCCGTGGTGCTACGAGCCCGAGTACGACGATCGCCGCGGTGCCGACGGATCGGGTCCGGGCCCGTCGGCGCTGCCCGCTCTGATCGGCACCGTCGCCCGGTTCCCCGAGACACCCGAGCGAGTGGAGAAGCGGACCATCTCGGACCTGGGTGAGTGGCCCTATCCCAAGCAGCAGTTGGTGCCCCTCATCGAAGTGGTCCACGACCGGCTGAACGTGGAGCTGTTCCGGGGGTGCACTCGGGGCTGTCGCTTCTGCCAGGCCGGCATGATCACCCGGCCGGTCCGAGAACGCCCGGCCGAGCAGGTTCGTACCATGGTCACCGATGGCCTGAACCGGACCGGGTACGACGAGGTAGCCCTGACCTCGCTGTCGAGTGCGGACTACTCGGGCATCGAGGACACGGTGACTTCGATCATCGATGACCCGTCGTGCTCGGGTCAGGTGTCGGTCAGCCTTCCCAGCTTGCGGGTTGATGCGTTCACGGTGGGAACGGCGGCCCAGATCCAGCGGGTGCGCCGGACCGGTCTGACCTTCGCCCCTGAGGGTGGCACCTGGCGGATGCGCCAGGTGATCAACAAGCTCATCCGCGAAGAGGACCTCTACGCCGCGGTGGACGCGGCCTTCAGTCAGGGGTGGCGACGGGTCAAGCTCTACTTCCTGATCGGTCTGCCCACCGAGACCGACGAGGACACCCTGGGCATCGTGAATCTGGCCAGCCAGTGCGTGGAGATCGGCAAGCGCTACCACAAGACCGTCACCGTCACGGCATCAGTGGGTGGGTTCGTCCCCAAGGTCGACACCCCGTTCCAGTGGTTCGGACAGAACACGGTCGAGGAGCTGAGCCGCAAGGTCAACCTCATCCGAGAAGCGGCGCGACGCGTCCGGGGGCTGACCATTCGCTGGCACGATCCCGAAGCCACCGCGGCCGAGGGGATCGCCAGCCGGGGTGACCGCCGGATCGGTGCCGTCATCGAGCAGGTCTGGCGAGCGGGCGGCACCTTCCAGGAGTGGACCGAGCACTTCGACCTGGATCTGTGGACCGACGCCCTGGCCGCCCACGGCCTCTCGCTCGAGGAGGCCGTCTACCGCCACCGGACCGAACACGAGGCGCTGCCCTGGGACCACGTCTCGGCCGGGTTGCACCGGGACTTCCTGTGGCAGGACTGGCGGGACGCCCTCGACGCCCACGGCCTGGAGGATTGTCGCTGGACTCCCTGCTACGACTGCGGCGCCTGCACCGGGTTCGGCATCGAGCACGTGGTGGCATCCGCAGTGCCACCAGCAGGGGGAAGTCAGGGAACGGGCCAGGATCTCTCCGCCGGGGGTCAGGTACCGGTACGATTTCTGGTTACGGCGCCAGCCGGCGCCGTAACGGCCTCCGAGGCCGACAGGAGTCCCGCCGCCATGGTGGGAGAAGGGAAAGGCTGAGGTGCGCATCCGGTTCCGCTTCTCGAAAGTGGGCAAGGTGCGCTTCACCAGCCAGCGGGACGTGGCCCGGATGTGGGAGCGGGCGTTGCGCAAGGCTCGACTGCCGCTCGCCTACACCGAGGGATTCTCGCCCCGCCCGCAGCTCAGCTTTGGCCTGGCCCTTCCCACCTGCTCCGAGTCGATCGCCGAGTATCTGGAC
>JAUTXB010000246.1 GCA_030838245.1 Acidimicrobiaceae bacterium | reverse complement strand
GACCTTCGAGACGGCAGTCGACGTGGCCGCCTCGGTCGTCAATTGCGCGGCGGTGGGCAAGGCGCCGGTGCAGTTGCGCACGACCAACGGCACCCAGGTGGGCGGTCCCCGCCAGCGCGAGCCCCAGGCTCTCCTCGACCAGCTCACCGCGGTGAAGCCCGACGAGCGCGGCGCCATCGTCTCGGACCTGTCGTTGCTCCGCCGAGAGCGCGGGGGCACCGCTCTGATCGTGGTCACCGGCCAGCTCGATGCAGCCGACCTTCCGGCCATCGCCGGGTTGCGCCGCCGCTTCCAGCGGGTGGTGGTGGTCTCGGTGGCCCCGATCGGTTCCGCCGTCCCACGATTTCCCGGCGTCACCGTGGTGACCGGAGAGGACCACGACGACCTGTGCGCGGCGTGGAACCTGGAGGCGGCCCTGTGAGCGTTCGGCAACTGGTGGGCGGGGCCGTCCTTCCGCTGGCCGCGGCGATGGTGTTCTTGTCCTCGACCCCGTGGATGCGGGCCTTCGCCCCTTCCACCGTGGTGCCGTTGCTGGCGGTGGCCGCCGTGGTGTCGATCGCTGTCCCCGCACTGGTGGTTCGGGCCTTCAATCGCCCCGCCCCCTGGTCGATCGTGGCGTCGGCCGTTCTGTTCGTCCTCCTGGCCCTGTTCGGCGTGCTCCGCCAACCGCTCGGGTTCGCCGACCTGGGTCGGGGGTTCGTCCACGGGCCCGCCCGCCTGCTGTCCGAGACCCTCCCGGTCGACCATCCGCGGTTCTTGTTGATCGTGCCCGTCGCCCTGTGCTGGCTGGTCGGGGCGGTCACCGGCGAGCTGATGGAGCGGGGCCGGTCGGTGGGGTGGCCGTCGTTGACGCCACTAGTGGGGTTCGGGCTGGCCTTCGCGGCGACCTCGGGGGGCATCGGCAACGACGTGGGCTGGGCGGTGGCACTGTTCGCGGTAGACGGCGTCGTCTTGTTCAGCCGGCAGTGGCTGCAGCGGGGGCCGAGCCTGGCGCCACCCGACGGAGATCCGACCCGTAGCCCGGTGCGCCCGCTGCTCTACGGCACCGGAACACTCGTCGTGGCCGCCTTGGTCTGCGCGTTCGCCGTGCCCGCCGTTCCTGCCCTGAAGGGGGCCCCGACCTCGCCGACCCGCACCCCGCCGGTGACCACGGTGCGACCCATCACCCCGACGGCCGAGATCGCCGAGCTGCGGGACAAGGGGGCCATCCGGGGTCCGGCCACCCTCTACACAGTGACCGTGGACCGTCCGACGCCCGGGTACGTCTCGCTTACCGACCTTGACGCGTACGACGGCGACGTGTGGTCGTTCAACGGGGCGTTCCGGCCCACGGGTGGGAGCGTGCCGGTGGCGTTGGGCACACCGCCGGCGTCGACGCGGGGCCTGGTCACCCAGCGCTACACGGCGGTCAAGCCGCCGGCTGTGCCGTGGATGCCCTTTGTCGACCGTCCGGTGACCGTGAACGATGTCGACGTTCAGTTCGAACCGAGCTCGGGGATGGTGCTCCCGACCTCGCCGCTCGTCGCCGGGAGCCGGTTCACCATGCAGTCGGATGCGACCGCCCACACCCTGCTCACCCTGGACGCTCGGGGACTGGCCACCCCGCTGGCCGCCTCACCTGACGCACTCGATGCCGTGGTGCCCACCGCCGAGACCAGTGACCTGTCCAAGTACCTGACCCAGCTGGCGGCGACGGCCAACCAACCGGCCGCGCCCACGCTGGGGTTCTTGAAGGCGCTCGAACAGGTATTCCGCAACGATTACCGACAGGTCGAGCTCCCGGCCCGGGCGCCCAGCACCACGGGCACGACGACGGCGGCAAACCAGCCCACCGTGGGCGGGACGTCGTTCCAGGACGTGGCCCAGGCGGTCATGGCCCAACGACAGGCCACCCCCGAGCAGTTCGCCACCATGTTCGCCCTCCTGGCCCGCAGCCTCGGCGTGCCCGCCCGCCTGGTCACCGGGTTCAAGACAGGCGACCTCGCTCCCCATGTCCGGACCACGCTGACCGATGCGCAGGCCTGGACCTGGGTGGAGGTTCCGGTGTCCGGTCTCGGGTGGGTGGTGGTCGATCCGACGCCGACAGCCATGGGAATACCGCCGACCGAGAACCTGTCCACTTCGACCACTTCGACCACTGCGCCCCCACCGACCAACGCCCAGACCAACGCCGGACGGAATGGCCACGCGCTGGCGCCGCGGGTGAACGTTCGCGCCGCCCATTCTCATACCGCGTTGCTCATCGCGCTGGCCATCGTCGCCGGTGTGGTGGTCGTGGCCGCGCTGGCCTTCGGCTCGATCATCGTGCGCAAGCGAAGGCGTCAGAAGCGTCGACGCGCCGGCGAGACGGCGATCGATCGGGTGGTGGGTGCCTGGCATGAGACGCTCGACACGTTGACCGAGGCCGACCTGGTCGACCTGTCCACGATGACCAGCGCCGAAGTGGGCGACTCGGTGCGAGACCGACTCGGCGAGCCCGTGGCCGCTCATGCCACGCGGGTGGGTGCGGCGGCCAACGTCGCCTTGTTCTCGTCGGGATTGGCGATCGACAGTGTGGCGGCCGACGACGTCTGGCACGAACACGATGAACTGAAGCGGTCCATTCGCGCCAGCCTCGGGCTCAGACCGAGACTTCGGATGATGCTCCGAACGGCCCCGAGGCGCCGCCGGACTTAGCGGCGCTTCTGCCGACGCCGGCCCTTTCGGGACCGGCCGTCTTCGGTCTCGTCGGATTCGTGGCGCTCGTCGGCTTGGCTGGCATGAGACCCACCGGCACCGCTCCCGCTACTCGCGTCATCCATCGCCCTTGGGTGTTCGCGCAAAGGGACCGGGGGTGCAGGCGCGGTCCGGGTCACTACCGGGGTGGGACGGGTCCGACGGTCGTTGGAGTCGTCGTCCAAGGAGAAGGACTGGGATAAAAAGCGCGGTCGAGCCCAGGTGGCAGGGATCGAGGCCGTGGCCGCTCCGATGGGGGGAGCCAAAGGGCGAATCGTCGGGGCAGAGCGCTCCTGGTCCTCGTCGAACAAGTGATCGAAACGGGGCGTCTCGACCAGCCTGACCGCTGGGCGCTCCATGGGCTCATCGGGGAGCGGCTCGGGTCGGCGTGCGTCGCGCTCGGGTGCGGCTGGTTGCCGGTCGACGAGCACGGGCTCCGGCTCTGCCTGTGTCGCGGGCTCGGGTACGGCCTGTGCCGCCGGCTCCAGCTCGGATTCAAGGAGCGCTGGCTGTGACTCGATCAGCTCAGGGTCGGTAGATGGGCTCAACGGAAACACGACCTCGAGGGGGTCTGCGTCGTGGGTCAACTCGGCTCTCACTGGCACTGTCTTCAGGTTGGGCCGGGGTGGTGGGGGAAGGACAGGCGAGAGAGGCAAAGGTGGAGGTGGGGGCGGTGCCGGTGAAGGCGCCGAGGGTGGTGGTAAAGGCGGAGGTGGTGGCGCCGTAGGGGGCGGGGGTGCGGGCCTGACGGGAAGTGGGGGCACGACCGGAGTCGGCGGGGCTTCCGCTGCTGGTGGTGGCGCCGGCGATGCGGGTGGCGCTGGTCGGGGAACCGGCGCGGGCATCGGTGACAGGGGGCGAATGGGTTCGGGCGCGACCGCTGCCGGGTAGCCCTGGGGGGTGAGCACATGACGCTCTCCTCGGGGGACCTCGACCCGTCCGGGGCCAGTTCGCATGAACACCGTCTCCGATGTCGGATCGGGCGCATACGGGCTGGTCAGTGGTTCGACCGGTTCGACCTCGGCTGCGACCGGTTCGACCGGTGGTTCGACCGGTTCGCTCCAGGCTGCGGGCACCTCGGGTTGGGCAGCGGGCTCGGGCTGGACTGGTAGCGGCGGCGGGGCGGCCGGCACGACGGGGTGCTCGGGCTCGACGTCTACGGAGGCCGGCACCGGCGCGTCGACACCGCGGACTTGGAAGCGACCGGCTCGCGATGGGGCCCGGTGCTCGAGGACGGTTGCCTCTTCAATGGCGTACGCGGTATCCGGCCATCCGGTGGCCACCTCGATGGACCGCAACTCGTCGGCCAGTTCCAAGGCCGAGGCGGGGCGATCGTAGGGGTTCTTCGACATCGAGCTCACCAACAGGTCGGACAGGGCAACGGGGATTCCCTCGGCCACTGGGGGCTGTACGGGGTCACGCAGGATGCGCAAGATGACGGACGCCGGTCCCTCGTCCTCGAACGAGCGGAAGGCGGCCTTGCCGACAAGAAGTTGGTAGAGCGTCGACGCCAGTCCGTAGACATCGGTGGCGGCCGAGAGGTCCCGTCCCTCCAGCAGCTCGGGTGCAGCATGAATGGTGGTGAACCCGAACACACCGGCGGTGGCCTGTGACGTCGACTGGAGGCGGGCCACGCCGAAGTCGGCCAGGGCGGGCTCTCCGTACTGGGTGATCAGCACGTTCTCGGGCTTGATGTCCCGGTGCAGCATCCCCGCCCGATGAGCGGTCTCCAGGGCCCCGGCGATCTTCACCGCGACGGCCACCGACTCCCAGGGCGCCAACCTCCCCTGATCGCGGGTCCGCTCCCAGATCGAGCCGTTGCACAGCTCAAGGACCAGCACCGGTCGGTCGTCCTCGGTGGTGAGCGTCCGGTAGAGCGTCACGATGTTGGGGTGGGCGCTCAGCGTCCCGAGGGCGTAGGTCTCCCGCTGAAAGGAGCCGAGGGCGTGCTCGGACACGTCATGGACGTTCAGGATCTTCAACGCCACCGGCCGGTTGGTCTCAATCTCGCGGGCGCTGAACACGGTGGAGAAGCCGCCGGCCCCGATCCTCACGACCTCCGTGAAGCCCGGGAACGATTCGTCTTCCCTGTGCCGGGACCGTCGCCTCAATGCCACGTCAGCTCCACTAGAACGTTTGCCGCGGCCTAAATGTTACCTGCCGTTCACGCGTCGGGGTCTCCACCCGTGCCTGAAGCCCCACTCCTCGTGCCCAGGGTCGATCGGGCGTGATGGCCTTCGAGCCCCTACGACCGCAGATAGGCGGTGTAGGCGCCACCGACGACGGCGCAGTTCGAAGTGGAGACGCACCAGACGCCGGATATGGACAACGGCATCATCACCACGGTCGGGTGTTGCCATGGCGCGCGGCCCGTGCCGGTCAGCACGGTGACCCCAGCTTGGGCCGACGCAGCCGGGGTGCTCCCCACCGCAGCGCAGATGCCGACGGAGGGACACGAGACATCGAACAGCGTGGCCACAGCGGTGGGGACCGGCTCAGGGGTCCAGGACAGGCCGGCGTTCGAACTGGTCAGGATCTGACCATGACCGGTGCGGGTCTGGCCCTGTGCGACCGCAGAGGTCCCTACCGCCACACAACTGGCTGCGGCCCGGTCCCCGGATCCCTGGGTGCAGGTGATGCCGTTGAGAAAGCCGGTGCCGGCCGGGACGGGGAGCGACGTCCACGTCGAGCCGCCGTTGGACGTGGCCACCACCGCGCCGCTCAAGTGGAGGGGATCGGTGGCAGTGAAACCCGTCACCCAGCAATGGCGATCGTCGGTGCACGACACGGCGCTCGCCCCTTCGACCCCCGGCGGGAGGGTTCCGACGGAGGTCCACGTGGATGCCCCCGGTGAGGAGGCATAGACGGCGCCGGTGGTGTTGTTGGTGCCGATGGCCAGGCAATGCCGGTCGGCCCGACAGCTCACCGTGGTCATGTCGCTGACGCCGGCCAGCGGTGGTGCGGCAATCCACGTCGTGCCGCCGTTGGCGGTGACGAGCACGGCGCTGCCGCCGTTCGGCGTCTGGTCGGATTGGCCTACGGCGACGCAGTGCTGCCGATCGAAACACGAGATGTCGTTCAGGGTGCCGATCCCGGCCGGGATCGACTGGGATATCCACCGTCGACCGCCGTTGGTGGTGGCGATGACGGCCGCGGAGCTCTCGGTTGCCCCGCGGCCCACTGCTTCTCCTACTGCCCAGCAGTCCTCGGCATTGACGCAGGTGGTGCTCTTCACCTGGTCCACCCGTGGGGGTAGGGCGACGGCGATGAACGACCCCGTCCAGGGCGAGCTCGACGTCGCCGCGCTGACCGTGTGGCTCGACGCCAGGACCGCAACCGTCGTGCAACCGGCGGTGGCGATAATCAGGACCGCGCTGACCGCGGCCGCGCCCGGGACAGGGCGCCG
>JAUTXB010000244.1 GCA_030838245.1 Acidimicrobiaceae bacterium | reverse complement strand
CAGTACTCGTCGGCCGGCGTCTCTCGGATATCACCCTGCATAGCCACACTCCCCTAGTCATCGCATCGGCGTGTCTGGGCCGCCACCAACAGGTGGCGCCTCGATCCTGTTTAGCCTCTCGGTGACGTCGGTTTCCACATCGGGCGATCCGACCCGGAGATCGCTCCGACCCCATGGACGAATGTGCTCACCGCCGGCACGGACAGAACCGTCTGGCTCCCTCGTCCCCCAATGAGGGCGGCCAACTAGCTCAAACCGGGGGCGTTTTCGACGCGCTCGTCCAGGGGGACCCCGAGGCCTCCGAGCACGCGGCGCACGCACGAGTAAAAGGCAATGGTCAACACCACTTCGACGGTCTGTTGCTCACCGAAGCGGGCCACCAGTTGCCGGCGGGTGGTGGCGCTGAGCTCGCCCGTCTCAGTCAGGCTTTCGGCCGCCTCCAGCACGAGGCGCTCGTCATCCGAGTAGGCCCCGGAGCTCCGCCAGTCGCGGAGCGCGTTGAGCTTCTCGACGGCAACCCCGGCGCCCGTGGCCATGACCCAGTGGGCCTGCCACTCGTACTCCGAGCCGGTCAGTTGGGCGACACGCATGATGGCCAGTTCTCGCAATCCCCGGTCCGACTCGGGAACGGCCCGCAGCGTCCAGGCGAAGTCCACCCACGCGGCAAGGAGGTCGGGGGCGTTGGCCAACATGGCGTACAGGTTCGGCCAGTGACCGAACCCCGCCTGGACGCGATCGTGCACGGCACGGAGCCGTTCGTCGTCTGCTGGTCCGGACAGAAGGGGAAGGTCCGACATGGGTCGCTCCTTGAGATGGGACGGGCGGTACCCGTGGCGCCGGTCAACGGTACTGGCCTCGACACCGGGGCCGACAGCCCGGCGATCGGATCGGCGGGCTCGAGGTTCGGATCGATAGTGTCGGGGGGGAGCTTCGTACAGAACAAGGATCGATCCCATGGACAGTGGCGAATTGCTGGTCGATGCGTTCGACAGGGTGCACGGCGTCGTCCATCGCGCGGTCGACGGCATGACACCGGAACAACTGGTGTTCCGTCCCGTCGACGGCACGAATTCCATCGCCTGGCTGGTTTGGCATCTCACCCGGATCCAGGACGACCACGTCGCCGACGCGGCCGGGATCGACCAGGCCTGGACGGCCGGCGGCTGGGTCGAACGTTTCGGCCTTCCCTTCGACCCTGGCGACACGGGCTATGGCCACGGGGCCGAGGACGTGAGCGCCGTCCGGGTGCGGTCGGGGGAACTGCTGACCGGCTACCACGATGCCGTCCACCGCCAGACCGTCCAGTACGTGCGCAGCCTGAACGAGGGCGACCTCGAACGCATCGTGGACGAATCGTGGGACCCGCCGGTCACCTTGGGCGTGCGGCTGATCAGTGTGATCTCCGACGACCTCCAGCACGCCGGGCAGGCGTCCTATGTCCGCGGCGTCGGCGAGCGTGGCTCCTTCTAGACCCGGGGTATCCCGCTCCTGACCGGGTGGCCCGCATGTACGGCCTGTCCAACCAGCGCGCTGGTTCGGCCCCGGTGGGCTCGGCGCCGACAGCCATCAGCCGGTACCCTGCATGCCGTGCCTACTGACGAAGAAGCCATCCGGAACCTCATCGGTCTTCACTCCCAGTTGACCGACGACGGGGACTACCAGCGACGAGTGGACCTCTACACCGATGACGGTGTGTTCATCATGGGTGACGCCACCTCGACCGGCCGGGAGGAGCTGTCGGCTTCCTTCGCCGCCACCAGCGCACCGGAGCGGCGAGGCAAGCACATCACCGCCAACACGGTGATGGAGATCGATGGCGACACGGCCAGCGCCAACACCGACTTCTTCTTCCTCCTCCCCTCCCCCGACGGGCTGAAGCCGTTGGCCGCCGGACGGTACTTCGACACCTTCGCCAAGCGCGACGGGCGCTGGCTGTACACCCAGCGCCACATCACCTTCCTCGGGGCCTAGCGTGCCGAGCGACCTTGCCCTGAAGGCCATGAATGCCTTCCACCGCACAGTGCTCAAGGCCACCGGAGGACGTCTGGGCTGGCAGGCGGCCAGGATGCCGGTGATCGAGCTCACCACGACGGGCCGCAAGAGCGGCCACAAGCACTCGGTGATGCTCACATCGCCGGTGCAGGACGGTTCCACCATGGTCGTGGTGGCGTCGCGGGGCGGAGACGACACCCATCCGGCCTGGTTCCTCAATCTCCAGAGCGACCCCCAGGTCCAGGTGTCGATCCAGGGCAAACAAAAAGTGCCGATGCGAGCACGGATCGCCACCCCCGAGGAGCGGGCCCGGCTGTGGCCGCAGGTCACTGCCGATCACAAGAACTACGCGGGCTACCAGACCAAGACCACTCGGGAGATTCCGCTGGTCCTCCTCGAGCCCCAGCCCTGAGAGGCGGAGTGGCTCAGCCGGCTTCGGCACCGAGGTAGGCGCCGACCACCTCGTTGCGGATCTCGTCCGGCTCGCCCTCTTTGACCAGCTCGCCGTTGACCATGATGGCCGCCCGGTCGGCGATGGACAGTGCGGTTTGCACGAACTGTTCGACCATGACGATCGTCAGCTGTTCGGACGCCACCAGCTGACCCACGAACCCGTAGAGCTCCTCGACGATCAAGGGGGCCAATCCCATCGACAGCTCATCGAGAAGCAGGATGTCAGGGTCGGTAGTGAGGGCACGTGCCATCGAGAGCATCCGTTGCTCGCCCCCCGACAGGGTGCCGGCCAACTGCTTTCGCCGTCCGCCGAGAACGGGGAACCGCTCAATGGCCCGCTCCTCCACCCGGGCACTCTTCAGCCCCGAACGCCGGAAGGTGTACATGAGCAGGTTCTCGGTCACGGTCAGGTTGGGGAAGATCGAACGGCCCTCGGGGATCATGCAGACACCGGACCGGGCCAGGCGCTCAGTTGCGTTTCGACCCAGCTCGCTCCCCCGTACCTGGACGGTCCCGGCGGTGAGGGGCAGCTGTCCCGACATGGCCTTGAGCAGAGTCGTCTTTCCCGCCCCGTTGGGGCCGAGCAGGGCCAAGGCCGAGCCCTTGGGTACCTCGAGCGAGACACCATGGAGCACCTCGATCCGGCCGTATGCCGCCCGAAGGCCCGAGGCCGACAGAGCCATCTCCTCCGAACGAGGCCGGGGCGCCCTGGTTGGGCTCCCGGCCCGGACCGCCGCCACCGGCGCGTCCCCGGGAGCAGCGGGGGCATCGCCGCCGAGGTAGGCCTCTTGTACGTCGGGGTTGGCTCGCACCGACACCGGATCGCCCCGGGCGATGACCCGACCGTTGTCCAGCACATCCACCCGGGCACAGACCCCCATGACCAGGGACATGTCGTGCTCGACCAACAAGATGGCCATGCCCTCGGCGGCCAGCTGGGCCAGAACCTCGCCCAAGCCGTGGGTCTCGGTTGCGTCGAGACCCGAGCTGGGCTCGTCCAACAACAACGTGTTGGGCGAGGTGGCCAGGGCCCGGGCCACCTCGACCAGCCGGGCCAGGCCGGTGGGCAGCGAGTCGGTCGGCTCGTCGGCGACATGCAGGATGCCGACGCGGTCGAGTTGGAACACCGCTTCCTGGGCCGGCGTCCGCCCCGAGGTGAGCTTGGATCGTTGGACCTCGGCCGCCATCTGCACGTTCTCCCTGGCCGTCAGGGTGCCGAACAGCTCCAAGCGCTGGAACGTCCGGCCCAGGCCCAGGCGCGATCGCACGTGGGGCTTGGCTCGGGTCACGTCGTGGGTGCCCAGGTGGACCCGGCCCTGAGTGGGGCTCTGCAACCCGGTGATGACATTGAACAGCGTCGTCTTCCCCGCGCCGTTCGGACCGATCAGGCCGTGGATCTCGCCGCCCGCCACCTCGAGATCCACTGCATCGAGCGCCTGCAAACCGCCGAAACGCACGGAGACCTCCGAGACCATCAACAACGGGGCGGCCACGGCTGCTGTTCGGGCCTCAGCCAACGGACGGTACCTGTCCGGCAAGGGGTGACCCGGTGACACCGGTGGGCGGGCTCCCGGTCACCTGGTCATCGGCGCTCCGGTCGGCCCGGCGCCGGTCCCACCACGTACCGACGTCGGAGTAGACCCTTCCCATGCCGTATGGATTGCGGCCTACGGCCACGATGCCCACGCCGAAGAGGATGTAGGTGAACCCGGAGATCGAGGGGATGTGCTGGCCGATCAGCGGGGCGAAGGCCAGGCCCACACCGGCCTGCACCGAACCGCTCAAGATGGTGACCCCGGCCAGGACCACGGCGACGAAGAGCACCATCGAGTTGACAAAGCTGAACTGGGACACCGACACCGTCCTGGACATGCCGCCGTAGAGAGCGCCGGCCAGTCCGGCCAGGCCGCCCGAGAGGATGAAGACAGCCAGCTTGGTGCTGGTGATGTTCATCCCCACGGTCGCGCACGCCGCCTGGCTGTCGCTCATGGCCACCAGCCGGCGCCCGAAGGGGCCTCGTCGCAACGCACCCACCCCGATGAGGCACAGGGCGAACACGATGGCGAGGAGCAGGATGAACGATCGGTCGGAGGTGAAACGCAGGCCGAAGATGTCGGGGCGCCCGACGGTGAGCGACCCGCCGCTCACCACCGACGGGTTGATGAAGAAGATGCTGTCCATGAGGGCGGCGAAGGCCAGGGTGGCCAGCGCCATGTACAGGCCGCGCAGCCGCAGGGCAGGGAGGGCGAGCAGCCCCCCGGCGGCGGCGCACAGCCCGATGGCGGCCAGGACGCCGAGGATGGAGCTCCCACCGTCCACCTTGCTCATGGCCCAACATCCCAGGCCGATGAAGGTGAACTGGCACAGCCAGGCCTGCCCGCCGTAGCCGGAGAGCAGGACGAGCGACAGGGCGGCCAGGCCGATGGCCAGGGCCAGCCCCAGCGTGTACAGGTTGTTGCCGGTGATCACCGAGGACAGCAGCGCACTGACCCCGACCAGGACCACGCCACTGACCAGGGTCGTGGTGAGGGAGGGCACCCGGGGGGCCCGGAGGCGCACCACGCGACCGACGGACAGCTTGGCCTGGGGAAGGATGAGCAAGGCGACGATCAGCAGGCCCATGGGTAGCACGGCGGTGACATCATTGAGGGCGCTGGATGGGACATAGCCGACGGCCATCGACTCACCCACCCCGAGGATCATGGCCCCCACGAACGTGAGCGGGAGGCTGCGTAACCGTCCGACGATGGCCGCGGCATAGCCGAAGATCACCAGCTCCGACAGGATCTGGATGCTCATTCCCGTGCCCGGGGCCAACAAGATGCCGGCCAGCCCGGCCAGCATGAAGCCGATCATCCAGGCGAACCCGGAGATGCGGCTCGATCGTGCGCCGGTCATCGAGGCCAGTGCCGGGTCGTCGACCACCGCCCGCATGGAGACACCGAGCCGGGTCCGCTTGAACAACACCCAGAGGCCGCCGGCCACCCCCACCGCGCAGCCGATGGTGATGAGCTGCTCGTAGGTGAGATTGACGTTGAGGACGTCGAGCTGGTCGCTGGCGAACCAGGACGGAAGGTTCCGCACCACGGTCTGGTTCCAGTTGGTGCTGGTCAACCCATAGAGGATCAAGAACATACCCAGGGTGACCACGATCATGGTGTTGAGCGATGACCCGTAGAGCGGGCGCATCAGCACACGTTCGATGGCCAGGGCGAACAGCGGGGCGACGACCACCAAGACGACGACGAGGGACAGGACCGGGTCCCATCCCCAGCCCTGCCACAGCTGCCAGTACAGATAGGCCAGGAACATCCCGACCGCGCCGTGAGCGAAGTTGAAGACACCGGTGGCGTTGTACGTGACCACCAGGCCGCTGGCCGTCACTGCATAGATGGACCCGGTGACCACGCCGGTCACCAACAAGCTGAGGAACTCGGTCATCGCCCCTCGGCCTCCACTCTCTCGACCCTACTCAGCGTGAGATGCCCTTGTAGCTGGCGGGGAAGAAGCCCTCGGGGTTGCAGACGAACGCCGCCTTGGGGTCAGGGCTTATCCGCAGCCACTTGCCGTTGGTGTACTTGGCGGCGAGCCAGCACTGACCGGGGATCTTCTGGGCCGGGTTCTGCACCGAGATCAGCCCGCTGGCATTGAACGAGTTGATCTTGTTGAGCTGGGCAGTCAGGCCGGCCCGCGTCGGGTTGGGACCGGCGGCCTTGAGCGCCTGCACGAACAGTTGGGCATTGATCCAGCCGTCCAGGGTGAACAAGTCCAAGCTGGTCTGCGGGTCAGCTTTCTTGACCCATTTGTCGAAGGTGGCCACCGCTGGGATGACCTTGGCATCCTCGCCCCGGTAGAGGGAAGTCACGGTGAACAGCAAGGTGCCGTTGCCGGCCGACCCTGGATTGAACGCCGCCGAGTAGGTGCCCGCTCCGGTCATGAGTGGCACGTTGAGTCCCTGTTGCTTGATCTCCTGGGCCATGGTCGATATCTCGGCCGGGCCCTCGACGATCTCGAGCACCATCTTCACCCCAGCGCTCTTCATCTTTATGATGTCGGACAGAAACGAGGTCTCGGTGTAGCCGGCGTCACGGGAGTACACCCACTTGTAGCCCAGGTTGTAGGTCAAGTTCCGGTAGACCTGCTCGGAGGCGATAGCGGAGGCGGCCGCGTTGGACCCGATGAACCCGACACCCTTGACGGCCGCCGGGTTCTGGGACTTGAACCACTTGAATGGGCCGTTGGCCGCGCCCCCCGTGACCTCGGGGATGGCCGAGTACACATTTCCGTCGGGGAACAGCGCCGGGCTCAGGACTTGGGCGATCATGGGAACCTTGTTGGCGTCAATGGCCGGCTGCTCGGCACTGTCGAGCAGCGAGTAGCCCCCGACGAACGCGAAGTCGTTCTTGGCGATGCTGTCAGCCTCGGAGGCCACCGTGCCCGAGGAGAAGGCGCTGTCCCGGCCGTCCAGGATGATCTTCCGCCCGTTCACACCACCCTGGCTGTTGATGTAGTTGAAGTAGGCCTGGGCACCGACCTTGGCCCCCTGGAACAGACCAGGGATGGGGGACGAAATGTCACTGATCGAGCCGACGGTGATCGACGTCGCCGTCAATCCCGGCGTGGCCGAGGGGGTGGCCGCCCCGGCGGCCGAGGAGGTCGCTCCCAATGAGAGTGTCGCGACACCGATAGCCAGTGCCAGACCACAGGTCACGATCCTGCCGCTGCCAACCCTCATGTTTCCCCCCTGCTCCCCGGCTGATCGTCGAGGTCGACCGAAGTGGTCCAGAGCAGACTAAGACGCTCGCCCTGAACAATGCAACAGGTTCTTGTCAGAGCCACATCACGCACGAGAGGGCTCAGAACGGTCCATCGCACACGATGGTTGCCCGCTCCCTGACCCCGACGTTGTGGCCCGTAGCCCGACATGGCGTCGTGCTGCGGGCAACGGTTGTCCCACCAAGCGATGGAGTCGGGTTCCCACCGAAAGCCGCACGGGCGGCCACGCTTGGCCGACGCCGCTGCCCTTCCGTTATCGTCGCCGCACGGGCGGAAGCCCCGGGTCGATGTGAGTTTCGGCGCGTCGGGGCGGAGAGGAGACAAGGCATGGCCGAATCCAGTTCGGTACCCATCACCCGGATCTACGCCGGCGACGACGGCCAGTCGCACTTCGAGGACCTGTCGGTGCCGCTCGAGGAATTCTTCGGCCACCCGGCGCCGACCATCGCCGGACGATCGATCGGTTTCATGGCCCGCCTACCCGCTTCCGAGATGTCCTTTCGGGTCACCCCACCCGGCGGCGACCATCCCTTCCACTTCTCACCCGGCCGCTCGCTCCAGGTGACGGTCCGGGGCATCCTGGAACTGGAAGTCGGCGACGGATCGAAACGCCGGTTCGGCCCGGGGGACTTCTTGCTACTCGACGAGCAAGGCTCGGGACAGGGACACATGAGTCGCGAGATCGAGCCCCGGGTCACGGTGAATGTCGAGATACCGACCTCGTTCGATCTGAGCCCCTTCCGCCCCCGGCCCACTACGACCCAATAAGAGAGGAATCCACAGTGCTCGCAGTCTCGTGTGTCTCGCAGTCCGAGGACGACCCCCTGTCCGGCCTGGTCGTCGGCGAACGGCCGGCGCCCGAGCCCAAGGACGGGTGGGTCCGGGTTTCGCTGCGGGCCAGCGCGCTCAACCATCACGACCTGTGGTCGTTGCGAGGAGTCGGGCTGGCCCCGGATCGCCTGCCCATGATCCTCGGCGGCGACGGCGCCGGTGTCCTCGACGACGGCACGGAGATCGTCGTCCACTCGGTTATCGGCGACCCGGCTGCCGGTGGAGGCGACGAGACCCTCGACCCCAAGCGGACCCTGCTGTCCGAGCTGTACCCCGGAACGTTGGCCGAGGAGGTCCTGGTCCCGGAGCGCAACGTCGTGCCCAAGCCGGTGGGCCTGTCGTTCGAGGAGGCGGCCTGCGTACCCACGGCTTGGCTGACCGCCTATCGGATGCTCACCAGCCGGTCGGGACTGACCGGTCCGGCCACGGTCCTCGTCCAAGGGGCGGGTGGGGGCGTGGCCACCGCGGCCATCGTCCTGGCCAAGGCACTCGGCCACACCGTCTGGTGTACCTCCCGTGACGCCGGCAAGCGCCAGCGAGCAGAGGCATCCGGTGCCGATGCCGCCTTCGAGACGGGGGCGCGGCTCCCCGGCAAGGTCGATGTCGTCCTCGAGACCGTGGGCCAGGCCACCTGGTCGCATTCCCTGCGGTCGCTCCGACCGGGAGGCCGGGTCGTGGTGAGCGGTGCCACCAGTGGCCCCAACCCGCCGGCTGACCTCAACCGGGTCTTCTTCCTCCAGCTCGAGGTGGTCGGCTCGACCATGGGCACTCGCGACGAGCTGGTGGACCTTCTCGCCCTCCTCGAGGCGACGGGAACCCGACCGATCATCCAGGACGTCCGCCCACTGTCCGAGGCCCGGGCCGCACTCCAAGAGATGGCCGACGGCGAGGGGTTCGGGAAGTTCGTTCTCGCCCCTTGAGCGCCCCGGGTTCGGGGATCGGCTGGGTCAGATGCCGGTGTGCTCGGCCCGGACCGGGTCGGGGTCGACCACGTGGGGCATGAGCGCACCCTCGGGAATCGTGCCGAGCCGGCCGGCCTGGAAGTCCTCCATGGCCTGGGCGATCTCGGCGCGGGTATTCATCACGAAGGGGCCGTAGTGCTCGACGGGCTCTCCGATGGGCTGGCCGCCGAGCACGAGGATCTCCAGGTCGGGGTGGTCGTCCCCCCGACGGTCGTCGGCCTGGACGCTGATCCAGTCGCCGGCGCCGAACCTGGCCAGCTGGCCCACGTGCACCGGGTGACCGGCCGTGCCGGCCCGGCCCGATCCGGCCAGGACAT
>JAUTXB010000282.1 GCA_030838245.1 Acidimicrobiaceae bacterium | reverse complement strand
GTTGGGTCGGTTCGGACGGATTGAACGGGACGGTGCCTTGACTCCCGGAGCCCCCGAGGTTCTGGTTCGGGCCGTGCAGCGGCACGATCAGGCTCCGGTCGACTTGGGTGAGGAGGAACGAGCGCAGAGCCGAGTACGTAGCCACGTCGGCGGCCAGGAGCGCAATCAGTGCGACCGCCCCTACAGCCAGGAGCAGGCGGATCCGAAGGGACATCGGCGACCGCTACTGGTCTTCTTTGAGCACGTACCCGACCAGGCGAAGGGTGTGGATCAGCGGTGGGCCATGGGCCTCGAGCTTCTTGCGCAAGTAGCTCACGTAGGTCTCCACCACGCTGGCGTCACCGCCGAAGTCGTAGTGCCACACGTAGTCGAGTATCTGCGACTTGGACAAGACGATGCGGGGGTTCAGCAAGAAGAACCGTAAGAGCGAGAACTCGGTGGCCGTCAGGTGAATGAGCTTGCCGTCCCGCCGGACCTCGTGTGCCCCCTCGTCCATCTCGATGTCGGCAAACCGGAGCATCCCGTCATCGCCGGTGTCGGCCTGTGATCGCCGCAGGATGGCCCGAGTGCGGGCGATGATCTCGGCCAGGGCAAAGGGCTTGGTCACGTAGTCGTCCCCGCCGATGGTGAGCCCGGCCACGCGGTCCTCCAGCGCATCGCGGGCGGTGAGGAACAAGATGGGGACCCGTATGCCGTCGCCTCGAAGCCGGCGGGTCACCTCGAACCCGTCCAGGTCGGGGAGCATCACGTCCAACACGATGAGGTCGGGCGGACGCTCCTGGGCGGCAGCGAGCGCATCCCGCCCGTTCGTGGCCTCGTCCACCTCGAACCCCTCGTAGCGCAGCGACGTCGCTACCGAGTCGACGATCGAGGGCTCATCGTCCACTACCAGAATCCGTTGACCGGTCAGAACCGTCACCTGCACCACCTCCGAGACGACACCATCGCGGTACCAACTATGCGTCAGATGTGGGCTCCCTGTGAGCCCGCTGTGGATGCGCCCATACCAAGGTTGCCTGAGCTCGGCTTTCGGCGCCTTCTCCAGCATTCACCGGCGCTTCTCCGGCCTCCTCTACGTGCTTCGGGCCTGCGCTCGGTGCATTTCCCGGCCTGCACTGGGGATGGACACAGGTGGCGTTCATGTTGGCCGTTCACGCTGAGCATCAGAGCGGTAGGACCGGCTGTGGCACGACCGAGGAAGGGCATTGGTGCAGGACGTGAGGGAAGGCAACGTGCGGTCGACCAAGTCAGGAGCCAGGCTAAAAGAGCGTGCCTCGAACGCGTTGGGCATGGTGGCTCTGTCCGGTTTCGTGGTGGTAGCGGCGTGCGCCGCCGGGACCATCACGCTGTGGGAGCTGAGCGGTGGACTGCGCCAGCGGCGAGGCGACTCGTGGTCGTCTGGCGACCCCGGGACGTCTGCGGAGGGCGCTCTCGAGTCGTGACGGTTGACTGACTGGAAGCCGCCCCAAGAGGCCTCATCGAACCGACGTCGGCGCCCCGCTGGCAATTGTGGTGGCCAAGGCCGATAGCGTAGGGCCCGTACTGACCCGCGCGTTGGGCTCCATCAGCACGGTCTCGGAGCCCAAGGACGGCCTCGCTCGGTTGCGGGTGGTGGACCTCCTTGCGGTAGAAGTTGAGGTCCTCTCACACGGAGGGATCACGGTCCATGGGCGGCGATGAAGCCGTGCCCGAAAGGTTGTCGATGTTCACACGAGGAAGACTTATTGTTGCCGCATCCGCACTGGGCGCACTGTCCGTTGCCGGTGCGTCCGTCGGAGTCCCTGCGGCCAGCGCCTCGGCCAGCTCGGTAGCCTCCAAGCCGATAACGGGACTCCTGTCGACCTCAGTGGCGAAGCAATTGGGCTTCCCCAAGACAGTCCAGAAGCCGACAAGCAGTTCCAAGACGGGACAGGCCGGTTGCCCGAAGGCGGCGGCGGTCCTCTACGAGGACAGCGTGGGCAAGACAGGGTTGGAGTCAGAGATTCTGGCCTGCAACACGCAAAAGGCGGTCACCAGCGCGCTGACTTCGCTGAAGAAGTCCGTGACAGTGACCACCTCCCAGAAACCACCCAAGCAGCTGGGGTCCAGCGCGGTCGAGGTAACCAGCGGCCAGGCGACCTACGCCATCGTCTGGCAGCGCGGCAAGGTGCTCTCGGTCATGGCCCTCGACGTGAACGTGCCCGCCACGTCCAGCAGCACCACCACAACCACGCCGACGCCCACACCTCTCACGGCCGCCCAGCAAAAGACCCTGTCGAACGCGGCGCTGGCTCAGGACAAGTCACTGCAGTAATTCGAAGGTAGGGGTGCATCCAGCGCTGACCTAGCTCGAACGCGTGCAACCGGCGCAACGAGGCTGGCTGGGCCCAGGGGCTGGCTGGGCCGAGTGGCTGGCTGCGCCGAGCGGCTGGATGAGCGAATCGGCTGATTGGGCAAACTGGCTGCCTGAGGGGTCTGGCTCATCGGGATTCACAGGTGGCACTCAGCAAGGACCCAGCCAATCCGCGTGCAGATTGCCCACAGTGGCACCCATGATCGAGGACAGCCACACCGAAGCGAGTTGGACGGGAACCCGACGGCGCCTGGCGCAGAGGCTCATCGGCGGGCCACGCCGGTGACGATGCTGCTCGAATCGGTGGTTCCCGAAGCCGAATTGCAGCCGCCCGAACCCGAACCAGGGCGTCCCGGCCGGATGCGGCGTTTCATCCAGGGCCGACCCGACGATCCCCGCTGGGTCCGGCCCAGCCTCATCGTGCTCCTGGTGTCCACCGCCGTGGCCTACCTGTGGGCCCTGGGCGATTCGGGCTGGGCCAACTCCTTCTATTCGGCCGCCGTACAGGCCGGGACAAAGAGCTGGAAGGCCTTCTTCTTCGGTTCGTCCGACGCGTCCAATTTCATCACCGTCGACAAGCCCCCCGCCTCCCTGTGGGTGATGGAGCTCTCCGCCCGCATCTTCGGCGTGAACTCCTGGAGCATCCTCGTGCCCCAGGCCCTCGAGGGCGTGGCGACGGTCGGGGTTCTCTACGCCACCGTCCGGAGGTGGTTCAGCCCTGGGGCCGCGCTGATCTCGGGGGCGCTCATGGCCCTGACTCCGGTGGCGGTACTCATGTTCCGCTTCAACAACCCCGACTCCTTGTTGGTGCTGTTGCTCGTGGTGGCGGCATACGCCACCGTTCGGGCTCTCGAGCGAACCCAGACCTGGTGGTTGGTGATAGCCATGGCCTGCGTCGGCACCGGGTTCATCACCAAGATGCTGCAGGCATTCATCATCGTGCCGGTCATCGGCCTGGTCTACCTGCTGTTCGCCCCCACGCCCCTCGGACGGCGAATCCGCCAGCTCCTGTTGGCCGCCGTCGCCCTCATCGTCTCGGCCGGGTGGTGGGTGGCGGCAGTGGCCCTGACCCCCGCCGGGAGCCGGCCGTACATCGGTGGCTCCCAGGACAACAGCATCCTGAACCTCATCTTCGGTTACAACGGCTTCGGTCGGTTGTCGGGAAACGAGGCGGGGAGCATCGGCGGCGGCGGGGCTGCGGGCTCCCGTTGGGGCGCGACCGGTTGGAGCCGCCTGTTCGGACCGTCCATGGGCGGCCAGATCTCCTGGTTGCTCCCGGCCGCCCTGGTCCTGTTGGCGGCGGGGCTGTGGATCACGTTGCGGGCCGCCCGTACCGACCGGACCCGAGCCGCTCTGGTGTTTTGGGGCGGGTGGCTCCTGCTGACCGGGGTCATCTTCAGCTTCGCCGCAGGCATCATCCATCCCTATTACACGGTGGCCCTGGCGCCGGCTATCGCCGCCCTAGTCGGTATCGGCTCGGTCATGCTGTGGCAGCGCCGAGAGCAGTGGTGGGTGCGCATCGTGCTCGGTGCCACCCTCGCCCTGACGGGGGTCTGGGCCTTCAGGTTGTTGAGCCGGACCCCGACGTGGGTCCCTGCTCTGCGTTTCCTCGTCCTGGTGGGTTGCGTGGCGACCGGTCTGGCTATTGCCGTGGTCCCGCGCCTGCGGGGCCGGATGGCCGCGGCCGTCGCCGCCGTGGCCATTGTGGCGGCAGGCGCCGGACCGGCGGCCTACGCCGTGGACACCATCGCCACGCCCCACGCTGGAGCCATTCCCTCTGCCGGTCCAGCCGTGGCTGGGACATTCGGTCCGGGTGGTTTCGGTGGCGCCGGGGGGTTCGGCCGTCCCGGCTTCGGCGGCGCTGGTGGCCGCACCTTCCCCGGGGCAGCAGGCGGACGCTTCCCCGGGGCTGCCGGGGGCACGGGCCAGGTTCCTCCCGGCTTTGCCGGAGGCCGCGGCGCCGCGGGTGCGGCGGGTGGGGGCCGGTTCGGACCGGGTGCGACGGGGGCCACTGGCACCGCGCCCGGCTTTGCCGGGCGCGGTAGCGCCGGCGGGTTGCTGCAGGCCAGTACTCCCGGGAAGGCGCTGGTGAACGCGCTCCAGAAGGACGCAGGTCAATACAAGTGGGTGGCGGCCACCATCAACTCGAACTCTGCCGCCGGCTATCAGCTGGCTTCCGGCGACCCGGTCATGGCCATCGGTGGATTCAACGGCACCGACCCGGCCCCCACTCTGGCTCAGTTCGAACAGTACGTTCAGTCCGGCCAGATCCACTACTTCATCTCGGGCGGAGGCCGCGGAGGGGGCGGGGGCGGCATCGGTGGGGGAAGCTCTAGTGGTGCGGCATCCCAGATCAGCAGCTGGGTCACGAGCCACTTCACGGCGAAGACCGTCGGCGGGTCGACCATCTACGACCTGACTCAGCCCAGCACGACGTCGGGGTAGCTACTGTCCAGGGGTGGCCGACCACTCAGTTCCCCTGGACGAAGCTGACATCGACCCCGATCCGTTCGCCCAGTTCGGACGGTGGTTCGAGGAGGCCGGCGCCGAGGTCAGGATGCCCGAGGCCGTGGCACTGGCCACGGTCGGCGATCACGGGCGACCGTCCCTGCGCATGGTGCTCATGAAGGGATGGGACAGGCGGGGATTCGTGTTTCACACCAACTACGAAAGCCGAAAGGGACGCGAGCTCGACCAGAACCGCCTCGCCACCTTGCTGTTCTACTGGGACCCGTTCGGCCGGCAGATCAGGATCGAGGGCACCGTCGAGAAGCTGTCGGCCGAGGAGTCCGATGCCTACTTCGACACCCGGCCGCTCGGGGCCCAGATTGGCGCCCACGCGTCACAGCAGAGTCAACCTACCGACAGGCGGGAGTCTCTCGACCTGAGGGTGCAGGAGCTGACCAGAGAATTCGAAGGCCAGGTGGTGCCCCGACCGGTTTGGTGGGGCGGGTACCGGTTGCGACCCGATTGCTTCGAATTCTGGCAAAACCGCGACGACCGCCTACACGACCGACTGCGCTACCTGCCGGTCGGAAACGCGTGGCAGGTCGACCGCCTGCAACCCTGATTCTCTCCGGAGGATCGCGCTTCACGTACCGTTTCGACCGAACCGATACCCGTTCGCATCGCAACGGCCACCGGACCGTTCACCTAGCGGTCCTTACGGCCGTCCGTTGTTGCTCCTGGCGGGCTCGCGCCCGCCGATGGATCTGGTCACGGCCGCGGTGGCCTGCACCAGCCGCTCGCCCAACCTCGGCACCTCTTCGGCCGTCACGGTCGGCGGCAGGTCGAACAAGGAGAGGGCAAGTTGCACCGAGGCGTCGGCGCCGAAGACCGGTGCCGCCATCATGCTCAACCGGTAGGAGCGATGAGGCTGAAGGTCCACCAAGAGGTATTCCTGTTGCTCCAGCTCCACGAGCACCTCGGACAGCGGTCGGTCGCCGGCTGCCAGCGCCCGCTCCAGGAGCGCCCGGGCGTCGACTTCGAGCGAGAGCGAGAAGCCCCGCTCGCGGACCCGTTCGACGGCGGCCCGATAGCCGTCCAGCTGCGCCTCGGTGGCGTCGGGGCCCAGGCGCCGCAGCCACCGGTCGATACGGGTCGGGCCAGCCCAGGCCAGGAACACCGTCCCGAGGGGAGGGGCCAGGGGAATGCGCTGGCCGGCCTGGACATGAATGCTCAGGGGTCTCGCGCTTCCCACCACCGCCAGCAACACGATGTCGTCCCCCAGTACGGCGGAGGCCACGCACTGCACCCCCAGGTCCTTGGCCAGGTCTTGCATCTCGTCCCGGGCGTAGTCGACGACCTCGAGCTGGCGCGTTCCAGCGGCGCCGGCCAGGGTGATCAGGGCCGGCCCCAACCGGTAGGTCTTGTCCCGCGGATGACGTACCACCCATGCTCGTTCGGTCAGGGTGGCGAGCAGGCCGTGGGCGGTCGCCTTGCTCAGCTCGAGCCGCCGGCATAGCTCCGACAGAGTGAAATCGCCGTCGGGGTGGGATCCCAGGAACTCGACCACGTCGACGATGCGCTCGGCCGAGGATGACTGCGCCATGTGCCGACTCTGCCTACGCGCTCGGGTCGGTGTCGGCCGAGGCGTCGATGCCGGCCCGCACCACCGAGCCAATGGCCTGGGCCAGAATCCGGTGGCCCTCATCACCGGGGTGGACGCCGTCGGCCAACTGGTCGGCGACCAGCAAGGGACCTCCTCGTACCAGATGGAGCCGGGGATCGACCGCCGCTCGCCGCTCGATCCTCGCTTCGATGACCGACCGCAGGTCGCTCAGTGTTGCTCCCAGGCGATTCGGCTGGTCTTCGGCGTCGGGCCGGATCACCGGCGAGGCCACCACGATCGGGGTATCCGGATGGCCGGAGCGCACCAGATCGATGAAGGCGTCGAGGCCAGCTCCGACCTGTTCGGCCGAGTGCTCAATGCGTGTCCAGCAGTTGGTCCCGTAGCTGAGACTGATCACGTCGGCAGGTATCCCGGCGATCTCCTCGGCGCTGACCATCTCGCCCCTGGCCGCACCGGCGTAGCCCAGGTTGACGACGTCGAGTCCGTAGCGACGACCGGCGATGGCCGGCCAGGCCCGTCCCGGGTTGCTCGCCACCCAGCCCTCGGCAATCGAATCCCCGTAGCAAAGCCAGCGCGGCTGGACTGGAGCGGGCCGAACGGTTCCGCCCACGCCGCGAATGCCCAGGATGGATGGACGCATGCCCTCGGGCAGCGTGACCACCCATCGATCCGCAGCGGCATCGGCGTCGCCAGAAGAGAAGTCAGCAGCGCCAGCAGAGCCGGCAGAGCCGTCTGAGCCTCCAGAGCCGGCGGAGCCTCCAGAGCCAGCGGAGCCTCCAAAAGCGCCGGAGCCTCCAGAGCTCGGCTGAGCCAACAGGCGCAGAGTCACCCGACCGGGGCCCAGTACCGCCGGTACATCGTCCAGCACCGATGCGCCCCGCCACGAGGTGAACGTGGTCCCTGCCCCCTCACCCCGATAGCCGAGCTCTGCCGTGGCTGTCTCGTACTCGATCTCTACGGCCTCGGCGTCGCCCGTCAGCTCCAGCCGCACGCCAACAGGGATCGATGCCGTCGCCCAGGTGTCGGCGGGAAGGCGTCCGGCGTCGGCCGATTGGGCTCTCGGATAGGGCACACCGCTAGTAGGGGGGAAAGCACAGCCGGCCAGGAACGGCTCGACGCTGGGCGGACGTTGATCGGAAGTCGATCCGCCCGGTCCCGATGCACCGCCCGACGCACCGCCCGATTGCGTCGCCGGCACCGGACGCTCGCGGTCACTACTACCCATCAGCCGCCTCCGGCGACAGCCGTGGCCGACACCTCCACGTCGCGCCGGCGGAGCTCGGGGATGATCCGGCTTCCCAGCAGCTCGATGGTGTGCATGATCGACTCGTGCGAGAGGTAGCCGAACTGCACGTAACAGATCAGCTGGTCGACCCCGAGGGCCTCGTAGTGCAGCATCTTCTCGAGGCACTGGTCGGGGTCGCCGACGATGATCATGTCGGCGTCGGAGAACTCGTGGGGATCGAAGTCGCCGTCGAGCTGACGACGCAAGAGGGGAAAGACTTTGTCCACCTCGTCCTTCGAAAGGTGGGGAAGCTCCCACTCGATGGTGAACTCGGCCAGGTTCTTGTACCACCACCACACGGAGTCCCAGATGCCGTCCTCCTCGCACTGGGCCATCGTGTCGGCACAGTGCACCAACGTGTAGGCAGCGACGCGGTTGTTGTGCACCCGGGTGATGGGCGTCGCCCTACTACTGGCCGCCCGGTACTGCTCAATCTGGGCCCCCATCCGCTCGAGTGGCTGCATGATGGCAAAGGAGAGCAAACCCAGCCCCATCTCCCCGGCCATGGTGGCGCTGCCATCGCTGGTGGCGGCCATCCAGGCGGGCGGATGCGGATCCTGGAAGGGCTTCGGGGTCACCATCCGTCGCGGGAAGTCCAGGTACTTGCCGTGGAACTCGAAGTGCTCCGATTCCCACATGCCCACGATGGCCTCGATCGCCTCGCGGGCCTGGTCCTTACTGTGCTCGCGGTCGACGCCGAAGGCGGTCTGCTCCATCGGCGTGGAGCGGCCTGTGCCCCATTCGACACGACCGCCCGAGAGGATGTCGACGGTGGCCACCTTCTCAGCCACCCGCATGGGGGGACCAAAGGCGTGCGGCAGCAGCGTGACCCCAAACCCGAGTCGGATCTGCTCGGTGATCTGGGACAGCGCTCCGAGGACCACTTCGGGGGCCGGGCAGTGGGAGCGGCCTTCCCGGAAGTGGTGCTCGACGTGCCAGGTGGTGTGGAAGCCGAGCTGATCGGCCAGGCGGATCTGCTCGAGGGCCTCGCGGTATGACCGCTGCTCGGCCTGGCGCTGGCCGATGGGGTGGGGGCCGGGCCAGGGTCGGGGACAATCGATCTCATAGAGCACGTCCAGTTTCACGCCGACCTCCTGAGTGTTCATTATATCGAACAACAGTCGAAATACCGAATGCGTAACTATGGTCCGTTTCCGGAGGAATGACAAGCCCTCTACTCTCGACGAGAGGGCTGTACCTGTGGTTGGGGGTCGACGGGGAACCGGCGGTCCAGAGGAACCGGCCTTCCGCAGGAACCGCCGGTCTGTGCATAAGAACTGCGGTCAAGGGGAGCCGCCGGTCTGGGGGAGCCGCCGGTCAAGGGGAGGAGTCGAGGCATGCGAGAACCGAGGTCGTGGTGATCGGTATCGATTCGGCTGTCCAAACCGAGTTCGTGGACGTCGTTGGTCCCACCCATGTCATCACCGACCCCGACGTGCGGGCCACGTACGAGGTGGACTGGACCCGCCGGTGGACGGGGTCCTCCTCGGTGGTGGTCCGTCCCGCCGACACCGCTGAGCTCAGCGGAGTCCTGCGCGTATGCCACCGTCACGGCCTGGGCTGTGTCGCACAAGGCGGTCGCACCGGCCTCGTCGGCGGGAGCGTCCCGACGGGTGGCGAGGCAGTCATCAGCCTTGAACGCCTTGATCTGGTCGACGCCATCGACCCGACCGGAGGTCGGCTCACCGCAGGAGCAGGGGTGACGTTGGCGGAGCTCCACCGACAAGCAACGGCTGCCGGTTGGGCCTTCGGTGTCGACCTGGCCGCCCGGGACAACGCAACCGTCGGAGGCATGGTGGCCACCAACGCGGGTGGGTTGCGGGTCATCCGATTCGGTCAGATGCGGTCACAGGTCGTAGGGCTCGAGTTCGTGCTGGCCGACGGGACGATCATCCGTCGACTCGAGGGGCCGGCCAAGGACAATGCCGGGTACGACCTGTCTCAGCTCATGGTGGGCAGCGAAGGGACTCTGGGCATCGTGGCTGCGGCCCGCCTCCGGTTGGTGCGGGAGCTCCCGGTTCGGGCCACGGCCATGGTCGGCCTCGAACGGCTGCAACAGGGCATCGACATCGTGGGCGAGCTCAGGCGGTCGGCCACGTCGCTGGAAGCAGCCGAGGTGTTCGACGGGGCGGCGATGGGCGTGGTGTCGAGCCGCCTCGGATCGAGCCCACCGATGTTCGGCTTCCCCTGGTACCTGATCGTCGAGTGCGCCGGCGAGGAAGACCCCTCGCCCGCCATGGCCCAGGTGTTGGCCGGATTCGAGGGTGCCGAGGCCGGCGGTCCCGGAGCGAGCGGTCCGTCAGGCAGTCACGGAGGGAGCGGTCCGGCAGCCGGTCGAGCAGGCGGTGCTGTGGCTGTTGCTACCGACCCAGCGGCGCGGGCCCGGCTCTGGGCGTTCCGAGACCACATCACCGAGTCGATCGCACAGCTCGGTGTGGCCCACAAGCTCGATCCCGGCATTCCGCTCGATGCACTCCCAACATTCACCGAGGAGGTGCGCCACACGGTGGCGGGGGTGGCTCCGTCAGCCTCGGTCTTCATCTTCGGGCATCTGGGCGAGGGCAACCTGCACGTGAACGTGCTCGGGCTCGATGACGACGACGACCGAGTCGACGGAGTCGTGTTCGAGCTGGTGGCCCGTTTGGGTGGAAGCATCGGATCAGAGCACGGCATGGGTAGGGCCAAGGCAGGCTGGCTGTCGCTGGCTCGGTCCCGTGGGGAGATCGAGACCATGAGCGCTATCAAGCGGGCGCTCGACCCTCAGGGGATCCTGAACCGCGGTGTGATCTTTCCCGATCCACCTCGTTCGGACTCCTGACCAGCTGACGCTTCGGCTACCGGCACTCTTCGGCTACCCCGCGATCTTTCGGCTACCGACGACCCTTCGGCTGTCGTCGCACCACCTGCTGGGGCGGCATGCCCGGGCGCTTGCCCGGGCCGCCGTGGCCCTTCGACCGGTTCTGCCGTTCGGCGGCCCGTCGGAATTCCCGTCCCATCTCCTCTTCGTTCTGGGGGACGAGCATCTCCTCGAGCTTCTTGGCCCGCTGCGGCTTGGGCAGGCGGCGGGTGATGGAATCCACCTGGACGAGGTGATCGGGAAGGGGACGGTGCTTGTCCTTTGACTTCTCGATGTATTTCAACAGCCGGCGGGCGTACCACCTGCGGATGAAGCCCACCTTGAGGAGCCGTCTCCACAATCCGTCCCGGCCACGGGCCAATCGGTCTCGAATCACGCCCCTATGCTTCCCGCGTCGGCGCCGATGCGCCAGACGGGCCCCTCAGGCTGGGGTTATTGGGCCGGCTGACCGGAACTGGGATCGAGCCGCTCAGTCGATGGCACGGCGGAGGAAACCCTTTACCCCGATCGTGCCGAAGACGGCCAAGGACACCACGAGCATGAGAAGACAGACCCACGTTCGGATGTGGGGGACCCCGGGAACGAGTGCGGCCCGCATGCCCTCGCTGACGTAGGTCAACGGGTTGATGGTCGTCAGCCACTGGAACCACTCGAGCTTGTGCAGCGAGGGCCACGGGTACTGGCTGCACCCGGTGAACAGGACCGGGGTGAGCACGAGGGCGAAGACGATATTGATCCGGTTCGCCTCGACCAGGGTGCCCAAGGTCAGCCCCAGGGTGGCTCCGACCAAGGTCCCGAGCAACAACACCACCACGAGGAGGGGCGCGCCTGCCGCCCGCCAGGGGATCGAGCCCAGCACCAGGATGCCGATGGGGAACATCATCACCGAGGCAATCAGCGACCGGATGCCGGCGAAGACCAGTTTCTCGAGCGCCACCCACGAGACGGGCATCGGTGCCAGCAGGCGATCCTCGATCTCCTTCGTGTAGGAGAAGTCGAACACCAAGGGGAGCGCGGTGGTCTGCAGGCTGGTGAGGAAGGCGGTGAGGGCGACGATGCCCGGGAAGAGGAGGTGGGAGTACCCATTCGTCGTGTACCCGAGCTCGGAAAGGACCCGTCCGAACACGAAGAGGAAGAAGAAGGGCTGGAGGATGACCTGGGCCAGAAAGATCGGAAGCTCGCGGCCGGTAACGAACAGGTCGCGGCCCAACACGGCGAGGAATGCCCGACCGGGACGAACTGATCCCGGAACGCGATCGCTGCCGGCACCAGCCTCAAGGGGTTGGGCCACGCCCGGATGGGCGGGGTCGGCCGCGGCGGAGGGGGTGGCGGTCAACGGAGCGACCTGCCGGTGAGGTGAATGAAAACGTCCTCGAGGCTGGGGCTGCCCAACCGGACGTCGGTGAGCGACGCCTGGCGGCTACTCAGCAATCGGGCGACCGGCGCCACCATAGAAGCGGCGTCGCCGGTCACGTAGAGCCGGACCCGGATCTCGGGTACGGAGGAAATGCCGGAACCGACTCCCTCGCCCGCACCCATTGCCTGTGCCCCTGGTTGTGCATCGTGCCGTGACCCCGGTTGTGCTCCCGGTTGCGCACCGTTCTGGGTACGGTTCTGCGTACCTGGCTGTGCACCGTTGGCGCTGTCGTCGACAGGATCAGCCCGCTCGACCCCATCGAGGTGTTCCAGCGCTGCGAGCAGCTCGGCGGTGGACTCGGGCGGGACTCCGGCCGCGGCGACATCGAGGGTGGAACTTCCGGGAAGGCTCCGGGTCAGTGCGTCGGGAGTGTCCAGGGCCAGCAGCCGGCCATGGTCCATGATCCCCACCCGGTCGGAGAGCTGGCTGGCCTCGTCCATGTCGTGGGTGGTGAGGACGACGGTCACCTTGCGCTCTTGCAGCTCTCGGATCCGGTCCCACACGAACAGTCGGGCGGCCGGGTCCAACCCAGTGGAAGGCTCGTCGAGGAACAACACCTCGGGGGAGTGCATAAGCGCCCTGGCGATCATGATGCGCTGGGTCTGCCCTCCCGAGAACATCTCGACCTTCTCGCGGGACCGATCGGCCAGACCGAATTGGTCGAGGAGCTCGGTAGCGCGTTGATCCCGAACTCGTTGCGAGACCCCGTGGTAGTTAGCGTGGAAGAGCAGGTTCTGGCGGATGGTGAGGGATCGGTCGAGGTTGTTGCGTTGGGGCACGACGGCCAGAGATCTGCGGGCCCGTACGGGATCACGCACGACGTCGATCCCGGCGACATAGGCGTGACCGCCGGTCGGCATCACCCGGGTGGTGAGCACCCCGATCGTGGTGGTCTTCCCAGCCCCGTTGGGCCCGAGCAGACCGAACACCTCACCTCGATCGACCGAGAAGCTCAAGTCGTCCACCGCAGCCACCCGGCCCTTCGGGTAGCGCTTGACCAGTCTGTCGACCACGACGGCCGCCCCGTTCGGCGGAGCGACCCGTGGCCCCTCCGGCGAAGCCACCAATGGCGATGCCGAGCCTGCCTCGGCCTCCGACACAGCTCGGTTCGAGGTCGCTCCAGGCCTCCTCCATCGTCGTTCCACGGGAGTACCGTACCGACTTGCCGGCCAAATGACCTGCTGACCCCGTCCGTCGAGACTGCCCGGTGTACGGTCGAGTGGCTCGGTACCGGCCGAGACCCTTGGTGACGGAGGATGCATCCATGGTCAACGTGGAGACCGACATGAACACCGACCTTCCGGCACGAAGCCGGCTCTACTGCAGCGGTCGCTTGGTTCTCGAGGACTTCCCCGTCGCCGACATCTCCGATCATCTGGAGGCCAACGACGGGGAGATCTGGCTCGACCTGTGCTGCCCGACCCCCGAACAGCTCACCGTGCTCGAGACGGAGTTCGGTCTCCACAAACTGGCTGTCGAGGACGCTCTCTCCCAAGGGCAACGCACCAAGCTCGACCGGTACAGTTCCCATCTGTTTCTCAGCGCGTATTCGGTGTCCCTCGACGAGGTGTCCGGTCAGCTGTCCACCAACGAGCTCGCTGCCTTCATCACGTCCAAGGCACTCATCACCGTCCGCAAGAGCGTGAACCTCGACATCGACGCGGTCGTTGCTCGATGGGACGAGTCAATCGACCTGTCCGTGAACGGTGTCGGGTTTCTCCTCTACGGCTTGCTCGACTCGTTGGTGGACAGCCATTTCGCCGCAGTAACCCGTCTCGACGAGGAGGTGGAGAAGGCGGAGGACTTCCTCTTCGATGGCGACCGGGGACAGATCGAGGGAGTGCAGCGACGAACCTACGAGTTGCGCAAGAGCCTGGTGCAGCTCCGAAGGGTCACTCTCCCCATGCGCGAGGTGGTGAATACCCTCCTGCGCCAGGACCTCGGTGTGGTCACCGAAGCCATGCAGCCGTACTACCACGACATCTACGATCACGTTCTCCGGGCCACCGAGTGGACCGAGTCGCTGCGGGACATGGTCACATCGATCGTGGAGACCAACCTCACCCAACAGAGCAACCGCATGAACATGATCATGAAGAAGGTCACCAGTTGGGCGGCCATCATTGCCGTGCCCACGGCCATCACCGGGTTCTTCGGCCAGAACGTCCCGTATCCGGGATTTGGCAAGCAATCCGGCCTGTGGTTCTCGTTGGGGTTGATCGCTGGGTTGGCCGCGCTGCTCTATGGGGTGTTCAAGTACAAAGACTGGCTCTGAACCTTGCAACCTCTGAACCTTGCAACCTCTGAACCTCTGCCTCTGAACCTCTGCCTCTGAACCTCTACCTCTGAACCTCTGAACCAGGCGGGCACGGCGAGCGGGGTGGGGCACGCATTTGCCCCCGGTGTGCGGTTCCGCGAGCATGCCCGGATGCTCTGGCCGCAACGAATCCGTCGCGGCGTCTTTTCTGCGTTCATCGTCTTGATCCTGGTGACCGGTCTCAGCTCGATGGCCGGAGCGGCCACCACCGGTGGGTCCAAGCAGCCCTGGGCCGGCAAGGTCATCACCTTGGGCGCCGTCTTCTCGACCACCGGAACCGGGGTGGCCTACGGACCCCAACAGGTCAAGGGGGCCCAGCTGGCCGTGCGCCAAATCAACGCGGCGGGGGGGATCAAGGGAGCCACCCTACGTCTGGTGATCGACAACGACGACTCGCAACCGGCCCAATCGGCCGCGGTCATGGCTTCGCTGATCACGTCGCAGAGCGTGCTCGCAGTGCTCGGCCCGACGTTCTCGAATTCCGCCGCCGCCGCTGACCCGGTGGCCAACAGCCTGAGCACCACGGTTTTGGCCGTGAGCAACACGGGGCCGGGCATTGTGGGCTCGTGCTCCTACCCGTGCTCGTGGATTTTCCGTGACTCACTGGGGGACGCCTCGTCGGTCCCGGCCAACGTCAACTATTACGTCAAGTACGCCCGTCCTCAGTCTGCTGTCGTCATCTATCCGGCGACCGATCCATTCGGGGTCAGCACCGCCCAGATCACGACCAAGGCGTTCACGGCCAGCGGCGTGAACCACGTGTCCTCGACCGCCGTTCCCGATCCGACGGCACTGACCAGCCCCGTCCAGTCGGCTCTGGCCTCGCACCCCACCGTCGTGGCTATCACCGCGTCCTCGGCCACCGTGGCCGGGGCGCTGATCAAAGAACTGCGAAGCCAAGGCTTCGGGGGCCAGATCCTGGGGGGCAACGCCTTCAACAGCCCCACGGCGGCAGCCACTGCCGGGCCTTCGGGGAAGGGCGCCCGAAGCGGTGCTGCCTGGTACCTCGGCAATCGGTCCCCTGTGAACCGAGCCTTCGTCTCGGCCTACAAGAAGCGCTATGGGGCCAGCCCGGACCAGTTCGCCGCGCTGGCATACACCGGCGTGCAACTACTGGCGAAAGCGGCTCGCTCTGCTCCGTTGCGATTCGCGTCCACCGCCGATGACCGGCTGGCCATCAAAACTGCGTTGGCCCGTGTCCGGATGAACAGCCCGCTGGGCTCGTTCCACTTCACCGCCGACCACGACGTCGACCAACCCATCTGGATCGTGTCGATGAACGGAACAGGCGGCTACAGCCTGGTTCGACAATTGGCGGCACCGTCGTCCTGACCGCAGTGGCTACGAGTCCGGGCTGAGGTCAAACGCCTCAGCCAACAGCTCGTTGGAGTGCCGCCGGGCGGTATCGGCATGCACCAGGGTCGTCACCATCACCTCGGTGACTTCGCCAGTGGAGGCAAGCTCGGTCAGCTGGTCGCGCACAACCTTGGGGCTGCCGACGATCATTCGGCTGCGACTGGCCAATCGTTGCGCCTCCTCGGGGGGCGAGTACTGGTAGGCCAGCGCTTCTTCGAGACCGGGGAGGGGCTGGCGCCCCCTCCCCTGGCCCAGGCGCAACCGCCACAGGTCGGCGGTGGCGGCCAGCCTGTCGGCCTCGTCGTCGGTGTCCGCACAGATGACCGATGTGGCCAGAATGGCTTGGGGCTGTTGTAGAAACTGCGAGGGGCGGAACTCATCGCGGTAAAGGCGCAGCGCGTCCATCGCCGGCTCCGGATTGATGTGGTGGGCGAAGGCGAACCCAACCCCAAAGTAGGCGGCCGCTTGCGCGCCGAAGAGGCTCGAGCCGAGGATCCACAGGTCAGGGGTCGGTGCCCCCACGGGAGCAGCTACCACGTTGCGATAGGGGTGGCCATCCTCGAAGCCACCGGTCAGGAAGGCGGTGAGCTCGGCCAACTGCTGCGGGAAGTCATCGGCACTCTCCGCACCCCGTCCCCGGCGCAAGATCTGGGCGGTCAGGCGATCTGTGCCCGGCGCCCGGCCCAGGCCAAGGTCGATGCGGCCCGGGTGGAGGGCGCTGAGCACCGAGAAGACCTCGGCCACCCTGAGCGAACTGTGGTTGGGCAACATGATGCCCCCCGAGCCCACCCGGATGCGCGAGGTGACCTGAGCGACCGCCCCGATCATCACTTCCGGGGCGGAACTGGCGATGGAGAGAGTGTTGTGGTGCTCGGCCAGCCAGAACCGAGTGAACCCCAGCTCGTCCGCGGCCCGGGCCAGATCGAGAGTGTTCTGGAGGGCCTGACTGGCGTCGCTCCCCTCGGGTATGGGCGAAAGGTCGAGCACAGACAGCTCTAACGGGTGTTGCACGACTCGTGTAACGCCGGCCCACCTCCATGGTATTTCGTCGGGCGGCATTTCGCCGAGCCAGCCCAGTAGGGCCGGGGCGTTGGCGTCAGGCGGCGGCGGTGGCGGGGCAGTCGGCTCAGGCGGTGGCGGTGACTGCGGTGGCCGCGGGACCAGACACGGCCTGGCCTCGCCGGGTCTCCACGTTCCGCAACGGGAAGTACAGGGCCGCGGCCACGATGAACCCCACGTAGAACGAGATGTCGGCGCCGGCCAGGGCCTTGGCCGCCGGCCCTTCGATGATCCCGGTGTTCATGAAGGGCACCATGGCGGCAAAGCCGACCAGCAGGGCAGCCAGCGCCGGCCATCCGGACCCCAGGCGCCGGAAGTCCAACGTTTCGAGGAGTCGGCTGCTGGTCACCGCCTGGCCCCGGTGATACCAGTCGATGAGGACGACGGCGAGGAACGGTGCGATCCAATAGGCGGTGAAGAGCAGGACGTTCTGGAATTTGGTGGCCGTATCGCCCCCGTGAATCCACAACACGAGGAAGAACACCAGGATGGTCCCGAGGCCGGCGGAGTAGGGTCGCCGGATCCTCACACCGCCGGCTTGCACGGCCAGCGAGCCCGAGTAGTCGTTCATAGCCGTGCCCGTGATCGAGCCGAAGACGATGGCAACGAGGGCCAAGACGCCGAGGAAGCCGCCACCCATGAGGCTCTGCACGCCGGCTGCCGTCTGGTTGCTGAGCGACTTGGCTCCGGCCAGGCCGATGGTGTACATCCAGGCGAGCGACGCGAACAGGCCGCCGAACGTGGCCCAGAAGATGCCGGGACGCGACGCGTTGGGCTTCATGTACCTGCTGTAGTCGGCTGCGTAGCTGGCCCAGCTGAAGCTGCCGGAAAAGGTGATGGTCGAGACGAGGACGAAGGTCCCGATTGCGGCCGTCCCGTGCACGCTCGAGTGCATGGGGACGTTGCCGTGCTGGATGATCTTGACGGTGAGAATGGCGAACAGCACGACCAGGATCGCCGAGCCCCAGGACTCGAGCTGGTGGATGAACTCGTAGCCCAGGATTCCGATGGCGCCCTCGAGGGCCAACACGATGAGCACCCCAACGAAGAAGGGCACGTGGAACAGGATCTGGACGGCTTCGCCGCCGAACAGGCCCACTAGCGCATCCCAGGCGATGGCGGAGAACCACTGCACGAGGGCAGGAACGGCGATGGACCGGCCGAAGGGGAGGCGGGCCAGAGGGAGCTGGGCCATCCCGGTCTTGGGCCCCCACAGTGAGAGCATCGCCACCGGGAGGGCACCGAGCGCCACCCCGATGAGCATGGCGGCCAGGCCAGGCCAGAAGCCCAGGCCCAAGGTGAAGACCAGTGTTCCGGTGAACACGCCGGAGAGCTCCATGTTGGGCCCGAACCAGACGGTGAAGTTGCGCCAGGTCGCGCCGTAGCGACCAGCCAGAGGAACAGGGGCCATGCCCGCCGTCTCGGGGGCGAGGTCGCCCTGGTGATCAGGTCGGGTGCCGTCGAAGACGCCGAGATGCACGGGCCCGTCTTCGAGCTGGCCACCCGTTTCGCCCGGGAGCGGGTCGGTGATCACGAGGTCGACATCACGAGGTCGACATCACGAGGTCGACATGGGGATCCATGGGCAAGGCGTCGTCGAACATGACCCTGGTCTCAACGCCACCGTCGGCGAGAACCAGGTCTCCTGGGCGGACGGTCGCGCCGATCTCGTCGTGCATGCCCTCACGGTACAGCCGGCGCTCTGAGGTGGCGGCATGCACACGGGAGCGCCATGATCGCACGCACGCCGGGTCTCTCCTCGCTCCGCATTGCGGGGCTGGTGGGCGGTCCCATCACGTAAGGGACGATTGTGCGCCGCCTGAGCAACCCGTTGGGTGGTCGATCCTTCGCGCTCCGTCTGCACGTCCTACGATGCTCTCCATGAGCGATCACCCACGCATCGAACCGGCGGAGCAGCCCTTGGAGGGGATGAAGCCCCGCAGCCGCGAAGTGACCGATGGTCCCACTCGGGCGCCGGCTCGGGCCATGCTTCGAGCCGTCGGCATGACCGACGACGACTGGGACAAGCCACAGATCGGGGTGGCATCCTCGTGGAACGAGGTGACCCCCTGCAACCTCCCGCTCGACCGATTGGCCAAGCGGGCCAAGGAGGGGGTGCGCCACGCCGGCGCCTTCCCGCTCGAGTTCGTGACCATTGCCGTGTCCGACGGCATCTCCATGGGCCACGAGGGGATGCGCGCCTCGTTGGTCAGCCGCGAGGTGATCGCCGACTCGGTCGAGACGATGATGCATGCCGAGCGGTTCGACGGGATGGTGACCCTGGCCGGATGCGACAAGTCGCTCCCCGGGATGCTGATGGCCGCGGCCCGCCTCAACCTTCCCACCGTCTTCCTCTACGGAGGGTCGATCCTTCCCGGACGGGCTGGGGACCAGGCGCTGGACATCGTCAGTGTGTTCGAGGCAGTCGGCGCCAACGCCGTCGATGCGTTGAGTGACGAGGAGCTGAGCCTCATCGAGCACAACGCGTGCCCCACCGAGGGCTCCTGCGCCGGGATGTTCACGGCCAACACGATGGCCTCGGTGGCCGAGGCGCTGGGGATGTCGCTGCCAGGCAGCTCCGCCGCGCCCGCCGTCGACCGGCGTCGAGACGATTCGGCCTTCGCCTCCGGTCTGGCCGTGGTGGACCTCTTGAAGGCTGGGATACGGCCCCGGCACATCATGACCAAAGAGGCATTCGAGAACGCCATCGCCGTGACCATGGCCCTTGG
>JAUTXB010000208.1 GCA_030838245.1 Acidimicrobiaceae bacterium | reverse complement strand
GGCCAGGGGCACCGGGTGCGAGAGCTGAATCTGGCCGCCGCCGCCCTGGCCCGGGAGGCCGCCAACGACTTCTCGACCCCGGACCGGCCCCGCTGGGTGGCCGGCAGCATCGGGCCGGGGACGAAGTTCCCGACGCTCGGTCAGATTCGCTACGCCGATCTGCGGGACTTCTACGAGGAGCAGTCCGCAGCATTGATCGAGGGCGGGGTGGACCTGATCATCATCGAGACGGTCTTCGACCTCCTCCAGGCGAAGGCTGCCATCAACGGGGCCCGGCGGGCGATGCGGGCTGCCGGGCAACATCTGCCCATCCAGACCCAGGTGACCATCGAGCTGACCGGGACCATGCTTCCGGGCACCGAGATCGGTGCCGCCCTGTGCGCGCTCGAAGCCATGGACGTCGACCTGATCGGGCTCAACTGCGCCACCGGTCCTGCCGAGATGTTCGAGCCGCTGCGCCATCTGAGCGGCCACGCCGGCATACCCGTCACCTGCCTGCCCAACGCCGGCCTGCCCTCGGTGGTGGACGGGGCCATGCACTACGACCTCACCCCGGACCAGCTGGCCGAGTTCCACCGCCAGTTCGTCAGCGAGCTGGGCGTCTCAGTTATCGGCGGGTGCTGTGGGACCACCCCAGCCCACCTGGCCGCGGTGGTCGAGGCCTGCTCGCAGCTCACGCCCGCCGCTCGAGCCCCCGAGCCCGATCCTGGTGCTGCGTCCATCTATACCCAGGTCCCCTTCACCCAGGACACCTCGTTCCTGGTGGTGGGCGAGCGCACCAACGCCAACGGGTCTAAGAAGTTCCGTGAGGCCATGCTGGATGAGGACTGGGACACCTGCGTGGCCATGGCCCGCGATCAGGTGAAGGAAGGGTCGCACCTCATCGACGTGTGCGTGGACTACACCGGAGCCGACGGCGTGGCCGACATGGAGGCCATCGCCTCCCGGTTCGCCACCCAGTCCACCGCCCCGCTGATGGTGGACTCCACCGAGGCGCCGGTGGTGGAGACGGCGCTGTCGTGGATCGGCGGCCGGGCCGTCATCAACTCGGTCAACCTGGAGGACGGCGACGCGCCCGGCACCCGGTTGGACCAGTTCCTGAGCCTGGCCAAGGAGTTCGGTGCCGCGCTGGTGTGCACGTGCATCGACGAGGAGGGTCAGGCGAGGACTGCGGACTGGAAGGTACGGGCGGCCACGGCCATCCACGACATCGCCACCCAGCGCTATGGGTTACGTCCCTCCGATCTCCTCTTCGACGCTCTGGCCCTACCGCTGTCGACCGGCATGGAGGAGAGCCGCAAGGACGGCATCGAGACCATCGAGGGCATCCGGCGGATCAAGGCCGAGCTGCCGGGGGTCTACACCATCCTCGGGCTGTCCAACGTCTCGTTCGGCCTGAACCCGGCGGCCCGCCAGGTCCTCAACTCGGTCTTCTTGCACGAGTGCGTCCAAGCCGGGCTGGACGCGGCCATCGTGCATGCCTCCAAGATCCTCCCTCTATCCAAGGTGGACGAGCGGGCCCGGGAGGTGTGCCTCGACCTCATCTACGACCGCCGCAAAGAGGGTTACGACCCGCTCACCGAGCTCCTCGCCCTGTTCGAGGGAAAGTCGGCGGCCTCCGCCGTCGTCCACGAGGACCGCAGCGGCTGGACGGTGGACCAACTCCTCGAGCATCGCATCGTCGACGGCGACCGCAACGGCATCGAAGCCGACCTGGACCAGGCCATGGCCGAGGGCCACACCCCGCTGACCATCGTCAACGACTTCCTGCTGGCCGGGATGAAGACGGTGGGCGAGCTCTTCGCGTCGGGAGAGATGCAGCTGCCCTTCGTCCTCGGTTCGGCCGAGACGATGAAGACGGCGGTGGCCTACCTCGAGCCCCACATGGAGAAGGTCGACCAGGGGGGCAAGGGCACCATCGTGCTGGCCACGGTGAAGGGCGACGTCCACGACATCGGAAAGAACCTGGTCGACATCATCCTGACCAACAACGGATACACCGTCCACAATCTGGGCATCAAGGTGGGCATCGCCGACATGCTCCAGGCGCTCGGAGAGCACAAGGCCGACGCCATCGGCATGAGCGGCCTGCTGGTGAAGTCCACCCTCATCATGCGCGAGAACCTCGAGGAGCTGAACCGGCGGGGCATGTCCGACGTGCCGGTCATCCTGGGGGGAGCCGCCCTCACCCGCACCTACGTGGAGCGCGATCTCCGTGGTGTCTACGAGGGACGCTTGTTCTACGGGAAGGACGCGTTCGAGGGACTCCGGACCATGGACCGGCTCGTCGAGCTTTCCCGTTCGGGCGAGGACGATCCCGACTTCGGCCGCGCCCTCGGCGGCCGGGACCTGCCACCGCGCAAGAGCGAGCAACGGGCCGCCGCGGCCAAGGCTGCAGCCGAGCGGGGCGAGACGCTGCCGTCGCGGTCGCCCGAGGTGGCCACCGACAATCCCTTGTTCCCGCCCCCGTTCACCGGGAGCCGGGTGGCCAAGGGCATCGCCATCGACGACATTGCCGGCTACATCAACGAGACGGCGCTGTTCCGGAACCAGTGGGGATACCGGCCCGAGAACGGCGAGGACGACTCGGCCTTCAAGGACCGGGTCCGGTCGTTGCTGCGAGACCGGATGGCCGAGGCCAAGGCCGGACAGCTCCTGGTGCCCCAGGTGGCCTGGGGCCACTTCCCGGCGAATGCCGACGGCAACGACCTCGTGATCTTCAAGGACGAGGCCCGGAACTCGGAATGGATGCGGTACACCTTCCCTCGCCAGACCCAAGAGCCCTGGCTGTGCATCAGCGACTTCTTCCGGCCTGTCGACTCGGGCGAGCCGGACTGGGCCAGCTTCCAGGTGGTGAGCATGGGCTCACGCATCTCCGAGGAGACGGCCCGGCTCTTCGCCGCCGACGAGTACCAGAACTACCTCTACCTCCACGGGCTGGGCGTCGAGATGGCCGAGGCCCTGGCCGAGTACTGGCACCATCGCATTCGCGACGAGCTCGGGTTCGCCAACGAGGACGGGCCCTCGCTCACCGGTCTGTTCCGCCAGAAGTACCGCGGCGGCCGCTACTCGTGGGGCTATCCCGCCTGTCCCGACCTGGAGGACAACGCCAAGGTGGTCGAGCTCCTGGGCGCCGACCGCATCGGCGTCGAAGTCAGTGAGGGCTTCCAGCTCCATCCCGAGCAGTCGACCACCGCCATCATCTGCCACCACCCGAAGGCCAAGTACTTCGTAGCCTGATCGATCGGGGCCGCCTACGGATCAGAAGGTTGGGGGTTCGAATTCCTCCGAGCACACCTCCGAGCGGCGCCAGATAAGTCCAGGTGACATGCCGGCACGAATGGCGGCGATGACCCGGTTCAGCTCGACCGCGAGGCGGCTCTCTTGGTGCCGCGCTCGTGTCACTTCGAGAGGCTCCAGCTCAGCGCCCTTGTCAGCGATGAGGATGCATTCGACAGTGGCATCGATGTGGTCGGGGTCGGTAAACGTGCTGAGCCACTCGTCGAGCGCGGCGAGGACGCCCCTTCCCTGACGGCATATGTAAGTGGGTGCCCGGGTACTGAGGGGTGGCGTAGTCGGGGCGCGTTGCAGCGCACCGGTACTAGGGCTTGCCCTTCATTGTGGCTCCGAACATGGACTTGCCGCAGTGGCCACATCGAATAGAGCCGGCCAGAATGTACTGACCTGGTTGCCCGCGAGGTCGACGACGGTCGTTGTTGTGCGTGTTGGCAATTAGGTTGTTGACCCGGGCGAAGAGACCTTCGGGGACGAGTGCCGGCCATGAGGGTTGCTCGGACCACGACCAACCGAGGTCTGAGGCCGATGAGTGAACGTGAGCCACTCATCCATCGGCGTCATCGCGGCGGCGACCGACGGGCTCCGGCAGTCAACTTAGGTACGCGGGGTTCCTACGTCTCTGGCAGCGCGGGCGGTAGGTCGAGGATGGTGTGGTTCTCGGTGATCTTCCAGCCGTCGGGGGTTCGCCGAAGTGAGATCTTGTAATAGCCGGACTCGATCGGCGTGATGGTGCCCTGGCCGCCGGAGGCACCTTTCGGCCAGCCGGCGGCGGGACGTTGGGCGCCGCGGACTTCGAAGACGACGAACTGTGCCTGCAGCGAGGCGATGTCGGTGTCTATGGCAACGATCGGGTCGAAGGTGGCGTGGTGGGCCCACCCCAACGCGGGATGCGGCGGGAGTATATTCGCGACGGCATCTCTGATCGCCCGCGAACCGGTGAACGCTGCGATCCGTTCCGGCGTGCCGGCCCGGTTGTAGCTGAGGATCTCCGCTCCGTCGTTGGCGTAGAGCTCGGCAACGTCGTCGGCGTTGCGGGCATCGACGGCCCGGACGTAGCGCGCGAGTACCTCTTGAATTGCCCGTTCATCGTTCATCGCTCGCTCCTTGTTTCATCGGCCACGGCCGTCGACACCGCGCCAGTCCTCCAACCGCGGGTACTGGTACCGCCGGGCCTCCGGTTGCGCTGAATGTTCACGGGATAGTAAGGACGAGTCGGCCACGCAGGCCACCTTCGGCAAGGCGTGCGTGGGCCTGTGCCGCCTGGTCCAGCGGGTACGTCTGGGCGACTCGAAGCGACAGTGCGCCCGTGGCGGCGAGATCGGACAGTGTCGTGAGCATCGCGGCGTCGGGAGCAACCTGGGTCAGCCGCACCCGGATGCCGCGCTCGGGCCAGGGCAGGGCGTCGACCCGGGTGGTGACGAAGGTTCCGCCGTCGGTGACCGCGCCGATGATGCGGCTGCCCAGCGTGGTGGTGTCCAATACGGCGTCCACGCCGTTCGGGTAAAGCGTGCGCAACGGTGCAGTTGGGTCTTCGCTGGAGGACACGAACGTGTCCGCACCAAGCACCGTGGTGACGAACTCTTCATCGTCGAGACGATCACTGGCGATCACCGTGAGGCCGCGGCGTTTGGCCAGTTGCACCGCGTATCCGCCGACCGCGCCCGCTGCGCCCGTGATGAACACGCTCTGGCCTGCGCTCAGGCCGAGCAGCTCCACCGACTGCGCAGCCGTGAGTCCGTTCAACGGGATGGTGGCGGCGTGCGCGGCGTCCACACCGGCCGGCGCTATGGCTATGGCGTTGCTGGGCACGATGGCATACTCGGCCTGGGCCCGCACAACGCCGGTCGCGCCCTGCACGATCGCGATCACCGGTGTCCCGAGCTCCCACGCCGAGCCCGGCCCGACTGCATCGACCGTGCCAGCCACGTCCCAGCCCAGCCCGAAGTGACTCCCGTCCGGAGGAGCCGGGAACAGGCCGCTCCAGGCCGCGACATCGGCCGGGTTGAGGGCAGCGGCGTCGACTCTGATCCGGATCTCGAACATTCCCGGCTCAGGCAGATCGACCTCGGCTACCTCGATGACCTCAGGGGCGCCTACTGACCTATACACAACTGCTCGCATGGCGAGTCCTCCTTGTCCGATGTTGATTCTTGTTGGCACTACGAACGACAAAGCCGATGAGGTCGATGAGGCGCGAGCCCGCTACGACTCCCGCCCGGGTTGATGACATCCAGTTCCAACGCGTCGCCCTCAGCGGCCATGAAATCGTCACCTGCCGGTGCCCCGGGCCGGCCCGATATAGAGCCGCCCGGGGCGAGTTGTGTGGACGTGCTCCGCGTCAGTCGCGCAGGAACTCCAGCGCCTGTGCCACAAACAAATCGTGGTGCTGGAAGATGCCGCCGTGGCCCGAGTCCGGGTAGATGCTCAGCTGAACGTCGGACAGCAACTGGGCGAGGTGAAACGAGCTGAACGTCGGCAGCATCGTGTCATCGTCGCCGTTGACGACGAGTACGGGCTTGTCCACGCTCGTCAGGCCGACGGATGAGGACCCCTGCTCCCACTTCGCGAGGGCGGTCAGCTGGGCGCCGATGGTCTCGTTGGACACAGGTGCGTCGAGGTCTGCGGCGCGTTCGCCCAGACGGACGAGGAACGCGTCCGCTGCAGCTTGGCTGGTCGTGGTCGGCGAGAAGAACAGGAAGTGCTTGGGGTGCTTGCCCTGAGCGTTCGCCCTCTCCATCGCGGACTGCAGCAGGGACCCAGTCGCAGCGGGCCCGGGGTCACCGGCGGGTGCGGTGCCGGCCAAAATGACGCGGCGGACGAGATCGGGCCGCTGCTGGACGATCAGCTGGGCGACCATGCCTCCCAGGGAGAAGCCCAGCAGGTCGACCAGGCTCAGCCCGAGCGCCTGCAAAAACGCGATCGCGTCGCTGGCCATGGCCTCGATGTTGTCGGGGGTGCTGCCACCGGAGCCGCCCACGCCCCGGAGGTCGACCAGGATGACGCGCCGCTCGGTGGCAATGCCGTCGACCACGGCGGGATCCCAATCATCGAGTACGGCGGTGAAGTGATGTAGAAACACCACCGGCACACCGGTGGTCGGGCCCACCTCGCGGTAGGCAAACGGGGTCCCCTCGACCTCCACGGTCTTGGTGACGGCTTCATTGCTGGTTATAGGCATGGCTCTCTGCTCTTTCTGTCGGTTCGCGCCGGTGTTGGCGCTCTGGTATTCACTGGCACCTGAATCGCAGTCGTTCCTCAAAGCATGCGCCGGGTGGAACATTTGTCGAATCCCGTGTGACGCGTAGTCACTGCCATCGTGGCCAGGTGCCGAATGCCTGGTGCTGAGCCAATCAGCGCCCCGCTGCCAGCTGTTTGGCGCGCCAACTACGCACGCATGGACTAGCTCGATGATCAGCCCACGCCAGGACGAATGGCGAATCTCAATAGGCAACCACGCGTATTGCGGGATTCGATCCAAGCTCAATTGGCTTCATCTTGGAATGCGGTAAGGAAATCACGACGATCCGCTCTATCGGACCCGGCGGGTCCTCCTCATCGGCGAGGAGAAACTCGACGACGACGCGACCGAGCGCCTGTGGTCACTCCTCGCACTCGGCGATCCAAGTGCCGAGGTGGCCCATTGCCTATTCGGGTCAAGGAGCGCCTGCGCGACTTCTACCGAACGGGTGATCACGAGGCTCGCCGGGTGCTCGAAGAGCTCAAGATCCGCTTTCGACGGGCGCTGGACTACACGTTGGGAAGGGCCGTCCGCAGCTCGCGTCGAGACTCGACGTTCAGTTTCCGGAACACCTTTCTCAAGTGGTAGTCCACGGTATGAGAACTTATGAATAGCTTTGCCGCGATTTCACGGTTCGTTATTCTCTGTGCGGCGAGCGTGGCAATCTGCCATTCCTGAGGTGTCAGTTCTCTGGTGTTGTCGGGCGTTCGTTGCCGGGCGCGCTCCCCGGTCGCCGCCAGCTCCAGGCTGGCCCGCTCAGAAAAGCCCTGTGCTCCCATTGATTCGAACATCTCAGTCGCCTTGCGAAGCTGCACACGAGCATCAAGCCGGCGATTCTGTCGTCGAAGCCACTCGCCATAGACGAGATGGGCGTGTGCAAGGTCGGTCACGACGAGGCATTGCTCCAACTCCGTGATGGCCCGCTCGTAGAGCCCGTCCGCAGCGTCGTCGTCAGCCATGAGCGCCTGGGACCGGGCCAACAGCCCCAGCCCCCAGTGCGTGCCGCTCGCCCGAGCACGGACCTCGAGCTCGGCCAATGCTCGTTCAGCCGCATCACGGTCGCCGCTTCGTACTCCTGCCTCGACCACCAAGTGCAGCGACCGAGAGGTCCAGCCGAGTGCCTTGCGGCTGGTCGGGTACTCAGCCGCCTCGAGTGCTTCCGCGTAACGGCCCGAGCTGATATGAAGAATGGCGAGCGCACGATACGCGTAGAACACGGTGGTAGCCATGCCGATGGCCAGGCCAAACTCGATGAGGGCGGCGGCAGCAGATCGAGTCTCGTTCTCGTTGCCGCGCCACGCGTGAAGTTCTATAGCAAGAAATCCGTAGATGTCGGCCGGAAAACCCCTCGCCGAAGCGAAATCTGCCGCTTCAACAAAATAAGCTTCGGCGTCCGCAAATCGTCCCGCCCGGATCTTGTGCAGCGCGCCAACTTGAAGAGCGAACGAGAGGGCATGTAGTGCTCCCTTCTCGCGGGCCGTCCC
>JAUTXB010000129.1 GCA_030838245.1 Acidimicrobiaceae bacterium | reverse complement strand
CATCACGCTTCCCTCAAGATCCGTTTCGACACCGTCACCCAGACGTACAAGGGCACCACCGTTGCGCTCCACCAGTGTTCTGTGGAGATCGACAAGGGGGAGTTCGTCTTCCTCGTCGGCCCGTCTGGATCGGGGAAGACCACGTTCATCCGCCTGCTCCTCCGGGAGGAGACGCCGGACTCGGGTCGCATCTGGGAGGCAGGCAAGGAGATCGGCCACCTGTCCAAGTGGCGCATCCCCTACCTCCGCCGGAACATCGGCTGCGTCTTCCAGGACTTCCGCCTGCTGCCCAACAAGAACGTCTTCGAGAACGTGGCTTTCGCCCTCGAGGTCATCGGCCGGCCCAAGCACGTCATCAGCCAACAGGTCCCCCAGGTACTGGACCTGGTCGGCCTGGCCAAGAAGCGGAACAACCTTCCCCATGAGCTGTCCGGTGGCGAGCAACAGCGCGTGGCCGTGGCCCGCGCCTTCGTCAATCGCCCCTTGATCCTGCTGGCCGACGAGCCCACCGGGAACCTGGACCCCACCACCAGCCTCGGGATCATGCGGCTCCTGGACCGGATCAACCGGACCGGCACCACCGTGGTCATCGCCACCCACGACGCCGGCATGGTCGACCAGATGCGGCGCCGGGTCATCGAGCTCGACCGTGGCGTGCTCGTGCGCGACCAGGCCCGCGGCGTCTACGGCATCGACAGCGCGATCGCCGCCCAAGGAGCCGGGTCGCCCACGGGCTCGGTCATGGGGAACGGTCTCGACGGGGGACTGGTGATCGAGGCCTGATGCCCGTATCGGTTGGGTACATCTCCAAGGAAGCCGGCACAAACCTGTGGCGGAACCGGCTCATGACCATCGCCGCCGTGTTGACAGTGGCCGTGTCACTGGCCCTGGTGGGCTCGGCGCTGCTGTTGAAGCAGGGCGCCTCGAACGCCACCACCCGGTGGCAACAAGGTGTGGACGTCGTGGTGTTCGTCCAGCCCAGGGCGGCCCCCTCTCAGAACACGGCCATTGGCTCCGAGCTCAAGCAGCTCCCGTTCGTGAAGTCGTGCACGGCGCGGAGCCAGGCGTGGGACTTCGCCGAAGCCAAGCGGCTCGAGCCGCCGGACCTGTCCAATGCACTGAGCGTGAACGACGTCCCCTCGTCGTGGCGATGTCATCTCACCGACGCCTCGCAGGCCACCATCATCACCCAGCAGTTCACCGGGAAACCGGGCGTGGTTACGGTGGCGTCACCCACGGCCCAGATCCACACCATGGAGAACGTCATCCACGTGCTTCAGTGGGTCTTTCTGTCCATCGCCGTCGTGCTGCTGCTCTCGGCCTCGGTGCTCATCTTGAACACCATCCGCATGGCCATCTTCGCCCGGCGCCGTGAGGTGTCGGTCATGAAGCTGGTGGGTGCCACCAACTGGTTCATCCGATTACCGTTCATGGCCGAGGGACTGGTCCAAGGGCTGCTGGGGGGAGGAGTGGCGGTGTTGGCCGTCCTCGGCCTCTACTGGGGCATCGGGCTCGACGTACCCCACGACGCCAGTGGATCGATCACCGCCCAGATGGCCATGGGCGGCTGGGAAGTGGCGGCCACCTGCATCCTGGTCCTGGTGGTGGGCGTCGGCGTCGGCGTGATCGGCTCGGCCTTCGCCGTCCGTCGCTTCCTCGACGTCTGACCGAACCAGCGGCCAGCGCCGCAGAGCCGCGCCGTCGGGGCCCGGTTCGAGGATGGCCCTCAGGGTCCGGTCAACCGGTGGACAATCGAGAGTGCCCGCACGTGCTGGTCGCCCGAGTACCGGCGAATCGCGCCGCGATCCACTTCGCCACCTGCGTCCCGCTGTCGGTGAGCACCGTTCCATGGTCGTCGCCTGGGTAGAGGTCGAACCGCACTGTGTCGTGCTGGGCGCGGCACAGCCGTTGGTCGACCAGGGCCTCGGTCGTCGGCGCGGTGATGAGCGGATCGGCGCCCCCTTGGACGACCAGGATGGGGCTGGCGGTGTGCACTGCTCCGGGGTCGTTGGCGGCGATGTGGTCGGCAACGACCGGTGTGGCGCTCCAGCCCGGTTGGAAGATCTGGTCGGCCGGGGTGCCCGAGAACGCGTTGCCCACCCCTGGCGCACACTCGGTGCTGATCGTCGCATCGGCCTTGACCCCGGCCTCGCCAGTCAGGGCGAGATCGAGCGGCATGTCCGGATAGGTCTTCGACCATGCCGCCAGCGCCATGATGGCGACGACGGCTCCGACGTCCGGGGCAGTACCGGGAACGCTCGGTGCCAGGCTGGCCACGTTCGACACCGGTGCGATGGCCACGACGCCGACCACATCGAGGTCCGGCGCGTAGGTGTGAGCCAGCTGGCCGGCAAACAGCGCGGCGTGGCCTCCCTGGGAGTGGCCGTCGATGGCCACTTTGTCGGAGGCCCGGGACCCGACCAGGTGCCGAGCAGCCCGTGCCGCATCGAGCACGCTCCGCCCCTCGCTCACCCCGACGAGGTAGGGATGAATGCCGGCCGTTCCCAGGCCCTCGTAGTCGGTGGCGGCAACGACGTACCCGGCTGCGATCCAGGACTGGAGAAAGGGGATCGACGGAGAGGCCTGACGGGACGGGGCGCATGTATCGGCAATGCCGGTGGTGGCATGGGACCAACTGAGAACGGGGTAGCCGGTCGAGGGCGCTCGACGGTTCGGGACGGCGACGATCCCCGACACGGCAGTGTCCGCTCCGGTCATGGATCGGGAGTGATAGAGCACCCGGTACACGCGGGCATCGACACCCGGCTCGGCCGAGGCCGGGAGCCGCTCGGACCGGATCATCGTCCCCGGTGGCTCAGGCGTCATCGGATCGGGCGCCCGATAGAAGGCGTCGAGGCTCATGGGGTGGTCAGTCGATCGGGCCGGTGTCGCTGACGACGGACCGGCACCGCCGGCCACGGCCAGAGCGACCACCAGCACGGTGGCCACGACCGTGGTGGTGTTGAGGATGGGACCCCTCGCCGTGCGTGGGTGACGGCGTATCGAGGGCCTGCGGGAGCGATGGTGGTCAGGAGCAGCCATCGCCGGACACAGTAGCCACCGACCAATTCGAGATCAGGCCATCCGTCTACTATCGGGAGCGACGTGGATGCTCTCGACCAAGTAGCCGGTTGGCCGGTGGCGTCCGCCGCCGTCGGGGTGGTCGGTCCTCGAACGGCCGATGCGTCCCACGACACCACAGACTCGGTCGGTGACGTGAACCGGCCGTATCCGTGGGCCTCGGTCACCAAGCCGGTGACCGCCTTGGCCGTCCTGGTCGCGGTGGAGGAGGGCACGATGGACCTCGACCAGCCGGCAGGGCCGCCGGGCTCCACTGTCCGCCACCTCCTCGCCCACGCGTCGGGCCTGGGGCCGGAGGGGCGCACGGCGCTCAGTGCACCGGGCACAAGGAGGATTTACTCCAACGGTGGTTTCGAATGGCTGGCCGAGGTCCTCGGCGCTCGTTCGGGCATGCCGTTCCCGGCCTATCTCGTCGAGGCGGTGCTCGGTCCCTTGGGCATGGCCGGGACCGTCCTCCCCGAGGAAGCGTCGGCCGCCTCGGGTCTGACCGGCCCGCTTCGTGATCTCTTGAGGCTGGCCGGGGAGCTCCTCGCCCCCACCCTGATCAGTGCGACGACCCACGCACTGGCCACCTCGGTGGCCTTTCCCGGGCTGGCCGGGGTGCTGCCCGGCTTCGGACGATTCGACCACTGTGACTGGGGACTGGGCGTGGAGATCCGGGGCACCAAGCATCCCCACTGGACCGGGGACGACAACGCGCCCGAGACGTTCGGCCACTTCGGCCAGTCGGGGTCGTTCCTGTGGGTCGATCCGGTCGCCGGTGTGGCCTGTGCCGGCTTGGCCGACCGGTCGTTCGGGCCGTGGGCAGCGAAGGCGTGGCCGCGGCTGGCCGATGCCGTCCTGGCCGACCGTGCCCGGTCCGCCGCCGGGCCGGGGCCCGAGGTGGGTCCCGTTTAGTGGCGCTTCGGAAATGAGCGGGGGGGGGTCGGCGACGTCGGCATACTGAGCCCGCTCGTCGTGCGACGCGGCTCGTTGACGTCGATCACCTTCATTGGCGAAGGGCGGCGACGAGCGCGCCCATGCAGCGCTCCCACCCTTCCCGGTGGGAGGGTTCGCGGTCCGGCGGGAGGTCGCTGTGGGTGAGGTTCACGATCGTGTCGGCGCCGTCAGCGACGAACACCACCTCCACCGTGCTGCTCCCGGGCGGCAGCACGGCGTCCTCGGGGATTCCCCAGGTGAAGACCACTCGGTGGGGCGGCTCCACTGCGACGTAGCTGCCGCGTGCGGCGGAGTCGCCGAAGTCGACGGCGAACGTCCCGCCCGGCCGGGCGTCGAGATCGACGCGCTCCCCGATCCAGGTGACCATCAGCTGGGGGTCGGTGAAGTAGGGGAACACCACCTCGGGGGGTGCGGCGATGCGCACGCTGGTGCTGATCATGTCGGTCCTCTCGTCTCGGTACGGGCGTGGGCTTGCTCGACAGTCTGCTTCAGGCGTGTGAGGGCGTCCGGCCAGAACTCGTCGAGCAGGGTGCGTAGCGGCTCGAGCGACTCGGACCGCAACGAGTAAAGCCGGCGGGTACCGTCCCGGCGCTCAGCCAGCAACCCGGCCCGCTTGAGGACGGTGAGGTGCTGGCTGACGGCCTGCTGGGTAAGTTCGAAGTGGGCGGCGATCTGTCCGGCGGGAAGCTCGGCGTGCTGGACCAGCCGCAGGATCTGGCGCCGGTGAGGATCGGCGAGCGCCCGCAGGACCGCGTCGGGTCCAACGGGCGCCGCCGGCTCCTCCGGTTCGGGCGTCATCGGTGCTTCCTAGCTGAGCGCGCCCTCCGCCGTCCACGCTTGCTCAGTTGGCCCCGTGCTCGGCGCGCCAGGCGGCGAACCCCTCGACGTCGGCGGGAAGGTTCGGGTTGCCGGCGCCCCGGTCGACGAAGTCGACGAGGCTGGCGAGGAAGTGCGTCCACCCGGCCTGGCAGTTGTCGAAGCACTCCAGCTGAGGGTTGAGACCGTGGTGGTGGAAGCGCAGCTCGGTGCCGGCGCCGATCGGCTCGAGATCGAAGGTGATCGAGGTCCCGACCCAATCGGGGGCGGGCTCGCAGACGAGCACGCCCCAGCGGACCCGCGACGGCCGGTCGGCCGCCTCGACCCGCATCACGACCTCCTGGTCGCCCATCAAGAAGCGGAGTGTCTCGCCGGCGTCGGCGCCACCGCCGGCGGGGGTCCACCAGCCGGTCAGGGCATCGATGTCGGTCAGCGACGAGAACACGGCGTCGGGGGCGGCGGCGAAGGTCTTCGTCGAGCGGAAGTCGTCGGTGGTGGTGGTAGTGGTGCTCATAGTTGGGTTCCTTTCTTAAGGCTAAGCTTGTACAAGTAGATGCTTGTACAATATGTTCGGTCGGGCGTGTGTCAAGCGGGTCGTCCGAAGTGCCGGTAAACAGGCTCCCCGGAAATCAGCGGGGAGTGCCCGTGGCCAGGAGGTCCCAGTTGGGCTTGTCGGCCGGCTGGGCTTGCCGGTGTAGAGCAGTGAGCGGATTCGGTAGTTCCGAAGGACGTGAAGCCGACGGCGGCTCGCTTCGCCATGTGCCAGGTGCCAGGCGGCTCCTCGGCTCCGCCCAGATTGCCGATGGCTGCAGACCCTTACGGCTGATAGGGCGGGGCTTCTCCCCACCCCCACTTCGGGACGGGCGCGTGCTCCATGACCGGTGCGCCTGGCTGCGAGTTGCCCAAGGCCAACCGAGTCCCCCACTCGAGGTAGGCGACCAGCGCCGAACGGAATTCGGGGTCGCTCGGCATCCCGGCATCGTCGGCGGCCAGGCTCATCAGCGAGGCGAACCGGAATCGCTGCTCGTCGGTGATGCCCAGCTCCCGGTGCTTGTTGACCATCCGCTCGTAGCCGCCCAGCTGTTCCGTGTACTCGGCCGGACCTCCGAACACTTCGATCCACCACGTCGCCACGTTGCGGCGATGCTCGAGGTGGACGCCGCCCGGGAAGAACGGTGCCAACAGCTCATCTTGTTCGACCCGGTCGTAGAAGGCATTGATCATCCGCTCGAAGGCGTCACGCCCTCCAGCCCATGCGAACAGTGTCGGGTCCTCAGCCATAGGGGCAATGTACCGGGCGCCCCTCCTCGCACCGATCGGCCCGTCACCACAGGTCGATCGAGGCGCGGCGGCCTCTGACGCTCGCACCCGTTCGTGGTGGGAAGGCATTTCCCCTAGGCTTCGAGGCGATGAAGGGCGTCATTCTGGCCGGGGGCACCGGTTCCCGGTTGCACCCCCTCACCACCATCACCAACAAACACCTGTTGCCCATCTACGACCGGCCTATGGTCAATTTCTGTATCGAGGCCCTGGTCAAGGCGGGTATCTCCGAGATCATGCTGGTCACCGGGGGAACCCACGCCGGCGAGTTCCTCCGCCTGCTCGGGAACGGCCACGAGTTCGGGATCGATCGGCTCAGCTATGGCTATCAGGAACGACCAGGTGGGATCGCCGAGGCGCTGGGCTTAGCCGAGCGCTTCGTGGACGGCGACCCGGTCCTGGTCATGCTGGCCGACAACATCGTCGAGGGGTCGATCCGCCCGATGGTCGAGTCGTTCCAGGCCGATCCGCACGGAGCGCGCATCTTGTTGACGCCGGTCGAAGAGCCCGAGCACCTCCGCCACCTCGGCGTTCCCACCTTCGACGGCGAGGGCAGCATCTCGGGCATCGTGGAAAAGCCCGATGACCCCCCCTCTCGATTCGGCGTCACCGGCATCTACTGCTACGACGCCGACGTGTTCGAGGTCATCCCCACGCTCGAGCCCTCCGGACGGGGCGAGCTCGAGATCACGGACGTCAACAACCACTACATCGCCCTCGGGGCCATGGCCTTCGATGTGCTGGAGGGGTTCTGGGGCGACGCCGGCGAATCGATCGACGCGTATTACCTGGTCAACGACTTCGTCCGTTCGCATGGAGCGAACAAGGGCTGAGCCGGGTTCAGGCCCCGACGGCGGCCCAGGCGGCGGCCTCATCCCGGTGGCGTCCGTAGTCCATCTTCCCTGCTGGTGTCCGGCCGATGGAATCGACGAAGCGGACCCGACGTGGCGACTTGTAGGCGGCCAACCGCTCGCTCACGTAGGCCTGGATCTGCTCGCCGGTTACCGAGGCCTTGTCGACCCCCGACTTGAGCTCCACCGCCGCGACCACCTCCTCGCCGAACCGCTCGTTGGGGATGCCGACCACGGCGGCGTCGGCCACGCCGGGATAGGTCTTCACCACCTCTTCGACCTCTTCGGGATAGACCTTCTCGCCGCCGGTGTTGATGACCACCGAGCCCCGCCCGAGAAGCTGGATCTTCCCGTCCTCGCCCACCTCGGCGTAGTCACCGGGGATGGAATAGCGGACGCCGTCGTAGGTCCTGAACGTCGCCGCCGTCTTGGCCTCGTCCTTGTAGTAGCCGAGGGGGTTGCGGCCGCCGATGGCCAGCACCCCGATCTGGTCCGACCCCGGCTTGACCTCGTTGCCGTCGGGATCGAGCACCTTGACCTCAGGTCCGAGGGTGAACTGGGCGGTGCGGACGGCCGACGTCCCCGAGGACACCGACGATCCCATGCCCAGCGCCTCGGACGAGGAGAACGCGTCCACCAGCATCATCGTGCTGTGGTGCCGCAACAGGCCCTGCTTGGTCTCCTCGCTCCACATGACCCCCGAGGAGATGATGCCCACCAGGCTGGTGAGGTCCCACCGGTCGGGGTCCTGGTCGAGAGCCCGGAGGATGGGCTTGGCGAAGGCGTCACCCACGATGATCAGCCCGTTCACCCGCTCTCGTTCCACCGTGTCCAGCAAGTCGACGGGGTCGAACTGGCGTGAGGTCGAGGTGACGACGTGGCCGCCCTCGCTCAGGCACTCCATGGCCGTGAACCCACCGGTACCGTGCATCAGCGGGCAGGCCGGGAGCAGGGTCATCCCCGCGCCGTTGGCCTCCAGGTCGGCCCGGACCCCTTCGAGCCCGTCGGCGTCGGTGTAGCGCCGGAAGCCCTGACCGTTGAGCCGGGCGAACAGGTCGTCCTGGCGCCACATGACCCCCTTGGGCATCCCGGTGGTGCCGCCGGTGTAGAGCATGTGAACGTCATCGCCGTTGCGGCCCCAAGGGGCGGCGGTCCGGGAGCCGTCCCCGCTATCCACGGCATCGGCGTAGGGGGTGGCCCAGGTCGGACACGGTCCTGTCCCGTCGTCGACCCACAGCCAGCTGGCCACTCCGGGGACGCGTCCCCGCAGCCCGTCGATGCGCTCGGCGAAGACGCCGTGGAAGACCACGGCCACCGCGTCGGCGTTGGCCCACAGGTAGGCCAGCTCGTCGTCGGCGTACCGATAATTGGTGTTGACCGGGACCAGCCCCACCTTGAAGGCGGCGAAGGTGGCCTCGAGGTACTCGGAGCAGTTGTACAGGTAGAGGGCCAGCTTGTCCTGTTGGCCAACCCCCCGGTCAAGGAGCCACTGGGCCAGGCTGTCGGCCCGTCGATCGGTTTCCGCCCAGGTCTGCTTCTTGTCCCCGTGGATCAGGGCGATGGAGTCGGGCAGCGTGTCCGCCACCACTTCCCAGACATCGGCATAGTTCCAGTTGCTCACAGATCGCTCCCCACTCCCGCCCCGTGGCCGGGCGGCGGGCGTGTCGTGGTCGTTGGTGTCCTCGCTCCAAGGTGGTGGACCGCACGAGCCTACGCTGGCCCCCGTGGACTTCGCGCTCCCGGGAGAGAACGACCCACGACGGGTGGCCTTTCGGAACTGGTCGTCCGAGCATCCATCGGTATCCGCCGTGGACCTGGCCCGTGCCGGTTATGTGGCTCCGCACTGGCCCCGGCCCTGGGGGCTCGGGGCCGACCCGGTGACCCAGCTGGTCATCGACGACGAGCTACGCCGGGCCGGCCTGCGCCGGCCCGACAATCCCATCGGGATCGGATGGGCCGGCCCGACCCTCATCCATGCCGGGTCGAAGGCCCAACAGGAGCGCTACCTGCCCCCGCTCCTCTCGGGCCAGGAGTTCTGGTGCCAGCTGTTCAGCGAGCCCGGCGCCGGGTCCGATCTGGCCGCCGTGGCCACCCGGGCGGTCCGGGACGGCGAGGACTGGGTGGTCACCGGCCAGAAGGTCTGGACTTCGTTCGCCCATCGGGCCGCGTTCGGCATCTTGTTGGCCCGGACCGATCCTGAAGCGCCCAAGCAGCAGGGCATCTCCTATTTCATCTGCCCGATGGACTCGCCCGGCATCTCCGTTCGGCCCCTGGTCGACATGACCGGGGACCACACCTTCAACGAGGTGTTCTTCGACGAGGTTCGTATCCCGAACCAGAACCTGGTGGGAGAGGTCAACCGAGGGTGGGCGCTGGCCAAGGTCACCTTGGGCAACGAACGGGTCTCGTTGTCAGGGTCGGGGGCGCTCTGGGGTCAGGGGCCGACCGCCCAGGACCTGGTCGACTTGGTGCGCGACGCCGGAGGGGAGCACGATCCACGGCTCCGGCAGCGCTTGGCCCGGGTATGGGCCGATGGGGAGATCCTGCGGCTGATCCGGCTGCGGATGATCTCGGCCGCCGTGTCGGGTATCGAGCCCGGCGCCGAGGCGTCGGTGCGAAAGGCGCTGGCCGATCGGCACGGCCAGGACGTGATGGCGCTGGCCAAGGACCTGGCCGGGTCTGCGGGCATGTTGGCCGGGAGTGGTCCGGCGCCACTGGCGGCTGCATCGCCACGGGCCGATGGCGCCTTCCGGTGGCCACCGGCCATCTGGGGTCAGGGCTACTTGTTCGCGCCGGCGCTCACCATCGGGGGTGGCACCGCCGAGGTGCAGCGGAACATCATCGGGGAGCGCACCCTCGGTTTGCCCCGCGACCCCGAGAGCTGACCCGGCCATTCGATCAGGTGCCGTCCACGGCGACGGGCCCGGCGGCGACCGGCAGAGCCGAGGCGATCAGAGCTCGATGGGCAGCCCTATCGGGTTCATTTCGGGGATCACGCCCGAAGCGGTAACGGCCCTTGTCAGCGGGACCAATGCGTCGACCAGGGTCTGTGTGTCTGCCGCGCCCAGGCGCCGCCAGGGATCCGAAGCCAGGCGATCGGTGGCCGCCTCGAGGGCGGCACGGCCGGATGTGCCCGGACCGGTCAGTCGACCGTGCCCGTCGAGCCACCCTCGATCGGCCAGCGCCCGTTCGGCATCGGTCCACTCCTGGTCCGTCCACCCCCGGTTTGGCTGCAACACGGTGCGGGGCACGGCCCCGGTGGCGGCCAGGGACACATGGGCCTGAGCGCCATCGAGCCCGTGGGCGACGAGCGTGGCCACATGGCCGTCTCCTCGGTGCTCACGAACCACGGTGGCGGCCTGCCACAGGATCGACAGATCGTCGGCCGGCCAGGGCAACGCGGCGTTGGCCGCGGCCAGGGGTCGTCCCGCCGTACCCAGCCCGTCGACGGCTTGGCGAGCCAGGGTCGCCGCCGCCGACACCTGGGGTGATTCGGCCAGCGGTCCGAGGAGACCCCGCAGCGCCCAGGTGGCCCCGGACAGCCGGGCCTCGAGCAAGGCTTCCGGAGCGGAAATTGACCAGACGTCGGGGACCGAGCGGGCCACCATGGCCCGAGCAAAGTTGAAGAACGTGGCTCCTACCAGCGCCGTGCCGGCCTCGCCCATCGGTGCGCCCCGACCGCCGAAGTACCCCATCCAGAACCCCTTGGTGCCGGCCGAGCGAAATGCGTCGACGGCCTCGGGGGCGAAGTAGGTAACGGCGTGTAGCGGCTCCAGCAGCTTCCACATCGTCCGGGCCGTAGGTTCGCTGCTCGTCATCGCCTGGTCAGGACCAGCACCCCGAGTCCGGGATCGGTGCGGACGGGGCCGCTTCCCGGTTCAATCGGGAGCGATCGGGCCGGCGTCGTCGTAGCCCTGACGGATGCCGCGACCGGCTCGGCGGGTGAGCTGTTCGGGCTCGTAGACCATCCAGTAGGCATTCCGGGCGTGGTCGCGGGCTCGGTTGACGCACACCCCGGCCAGCTTGGCCGGGTCCTCCTCCTCGTTCTCATGGACGAAGACCTCGAGGATCGGGGTGGAGGTCAGCAGCTGGGCGAGCATGATCCCCTGTGACGCCTCGTGGGCGCAGACCTGGTCGATGGCTGCCTTGCCCGGCATCCCCAAGGCCACCACGATGCGACACGCCTCGTTCTCGATCAGCTGTTTGCACGCCACACCCAGGTCCTTGAACCCTGGCACCGTGCGGTAGACCACCTCGAAGCGCTCCCCGTGCCCCGGGCACTTGGCCAGCTCTTCGAGCGCTTCTGCGCCCATGTCGTAGCGGGCGAACATGGTGTCGACCACACCGATTCGGTCCATGACCGAAGCCTACCGGGCACTCGGCGGCCCTCCCTCGGGCCCAACCGAGGCCAGGTTGCTCCGACCGGTGTCGACAAGTCAGTTCGCCCGTGTCGGTTCGGTGGACAAGACTTGGCCGGATGACTGTCCCCGAAACGACCGACGCGGCCGGCTGGGCCGCCCGTGACGCCGCCGTCGTGTGGCACGGGTTCACCCAGATGGCCACCTACGAGCGCACCGCCCCGATCACGGTGGAGCGGGCCGAGGGCCGCACCCTGATCGATGTCGAGGGGAGGCGCTACTTCGATGCCATCTCGTCATTGTGGGTGACCACGCTCGGGCACCGGGTGCCCGAGCTCGATGCCGCCCTGGTGGATCAAGTGGGCAAGGTGGCCCACTCGACCATGCTCGGGAACGGCAACCGGGCGGCGATCGAGTTCGCCGAGGCTCTAGCCGGGGTAGTGCCGGTCGACGACGCCCATGTCCTGTACGCGTCCGACGGGGCCGTGGCTGTCGAGCAGGCGCTCAAGGTGGCCTTCCAGTACTGGGCCAACCGGGGGGACGGCGGCCGGACGCAGTTCCTGGCCCTGGGTGGGGCCTATCACGGTGACTCGGTGGGTGCCCTGTCGCTCGGGGACGGAGGATTCGGAACTCAGATCTTCGATCCCCTGCGGTTTCCCGTGCTTCGCACCCCGGGCTACGCCGAGGCCGACTGGGCCGAGAAGGCGGTCGCCGCAGTGGAGCGGCACGCCCCCGAGCTGGTCGCCGTGGTCATCGAGCCGCTGGTGCAAGGGGCATCGGGCATGTTGGTGGCCGAACCCGCCGACCTGGCCCGACTGGGGAGGGCGTGCCGGGAACGAGGCGTGCTACTCATCTGCGACGAGGTGGCCACCGGCTTCGGACGCACGGGCAAGCTGTTCGCCTCTGAATGGGGAGACCTGCGGCCAGACATCCTGTGCCTGGGCAAGGGCATCACCGGCGGCTACCTTCCCCTGTCGGCCACCGTGGCGTCCGGCGCCGTGTTCGCCGCGTTCGCCGGGCCCGACCTGAGCGAGCAGACCTTCTATCACGGCCACTCCTATGGCGGGAACGCCCTGGCCTGTGCAGTTGCCCTGCGCCACCTGCAGCTTTTCGAGGAGTGGGATGTGCTGGCCAATGTGACGGCGACGGCGACAGCGCTGACCGAGGCGCTGGACGACCGGATCGCCGCACGGCCGGGGGTGGGTGCGGTCCGCCAACGCGGGCTGATGGCCGGCATCGAGCTGGCTCCTCCGTTCGGAGGTGAGCGCTGGGGTCGGCGGGTCTGCGCCCGTGCGGTCGAACAGGGCGTGCTCCTCCGGCCCCTGGGCGACGTGGTGGTGATCATGCCCCCGCTCACCACCACGGGGGCCGAGATCGAGCACGTGGTCGACGTCCTCGCCGCGGCCATCGATGGGGTGTGGGGCGACGACACCGGGGCCACCATGGTGGAAGGGCGCCGGTGAGCGGTCCATCGTCTCCGTGGTCGGAGTGGGTCGACGCCACCCGTGCCCGGGTGGAGGGGGCCGGCCAGTGGCGCGTCCCTCGCACCTTCGATGCGCGTGGGACGACCGGGGCCTTGTCGGGGGCCGGTGGCGAGGTGGTGTCGTTTGCCTCCAACGACTATCTGGGCCTGGCCTCCCACCCCGCCGTGGTCGACTCGGCCCACGCCGCCCTCGACCGGTGGGGCGCCGGCTCGGGGGGATCCCGTCTGATCACTGGGTCCCGGCCCATCCACGACGCACTGGAGGAAGCCCTGGCCGCGTGGAAGAATTGCGAACGAGCGGTCGTCTTTCCCACTGGGTTCGCCGCCAACCTGTCGGTACTGTCGGTGTTCGGGGACAACGGGGCCCGGATCTACTCCGACGAGCTCAACCACGCGTCGATCATCGACGGATGCCGGATGGCTCGCGCCACCACCACTGTTTTCCCCCACCGCGATCTGGACG
>JAUTXB010000063.1 GCA_030838245.1 Acidimicrobiaceae bacterium | reverse complement strand
GGAAGTTGGCCAGCAGCGCCGGACCGGACGGGGTGAGGATCGATTCCGGATGGAACTGGACGCCCTCGACCGGGAGCTCCCGGTGGCGAAATCCCATGATGACGCCGTCGTCGGTGGTGGCGGTGACTTCGAGCACGTCGGGCAGGCTGGCCGGCTCCACCACCAGTGAGTGATAACGGGTGGCGATGAAGGGCTCGGGAAGCCCGGCGAAGACACCCACCCCGGTGTGATGGACGGCCGACGTCTTCCCGTGCATGAGGGTGGGAGCGGACACCACGTCACCGCCGTAGGCCTGCCCGATCGACTGATGGCCGAGGCACACGCCCAAGATGGGATAGTGGGCACCCAGCTGCTCGATGACCTCCAGGCTGATCCCGGCGTCCTCGGGTCGCCCCGGCCCGGGCGAGATGAGAATGGCGTCGGGGGAGGCGGCCCGGATCCCGTCCACGTCGATGGCGTCGTTCCGGTGGACCACCGGCTCGGCGCCCAGTTCCCCCAGCTCCTGGACGAGGTTGTAGACGAACGAGTCGTAGTTGTCGATCACCAGCACCCGGAGCCCCATGGACCAATGAGCGTACCGGTCGCCGCCGGCACTGCCCGCCGTCCACTGGCTATCCTGCGCCAATGGCAACCAAGGCCAAGTCCGGCCCCGGCGGTGCGCAGAAGAAGGGTCGGTCCGCCGAGGGGCGGACGACGTCGCATCACCCGGGACAGAGCCACCGGTACACGCCCCCGGTGGCCAAGAGCGTCAAGAAGAGCCCCAGGTGGATGGGGTTTCTCATCATCGGACTCTTCGTGCTCGGCGTCCTCATCGTGATCTTGAACTACGCCAACGTCCTACCCGGCGGCGTGAACAACTGGTGGCTGGTGGGAGCCATCGGTTCGATCTTCGCCGGCCTGATGGTGGCCACCCGGTACCACTGACACCGGAGCCGGACGCGACGAACCGGCCCCGGAGGGCCGGTTCGTGAGGCACACGATGCGCTGCCCCAGGTGGGGCGGGTCGGTCCGGATCAGCCCAGGCGCTCGATGATGGTGGCGTTGGCCATGCCGCCGCCTTCGCACATGGTCTGGAGCCCGTAGCGGCCGCCGGTGCGCTCCAGCTCGTTGAGCAGCGTCGAGGCCAGCTTGGCCCCGGATGCGCCGAGCGGGTGGCCGAGGGCGATGGCCCCACCGTTCACGTTGACCTTGTCGAGGTCGGCGTCGAACTCCTTCTGCCAGGCAAGGACCACGGAGGCGAACGCCTCGTTGATCTCCACCAGGTCGATGTCGTCGAGCGTCAACTTGGCCCGCTCGAGGACCATCTTGGTCGCAGGGATGGGACCGGTGAGCATGGTGATGGGGTCGGAGCCGATGACCGAGAAGGTGTGGAACCGGGCCCGGGGGGTCAACCCCAGTGCTGCGGCCTTCTCTTCACTCATGATCAGCACGGCAGAGGCACCGTCGGTGATCTGTGAGGAGTTGCCTGCGGTGACCTTGCCGTTCTCAGACCGGAAGGCCGGCTTCAGGTTGGCCAGCACCTCGACCGAGGAGTCGGGGCGGATGCCCTCGTCCGCTCGTATCAGCTCCTTGGTGTCATTGCGCTCGTCGTCCTTCACGGCCACCGGGACGATCTCATGGTCGAATCGGCCTTCGGCGGTGGCCTGGGCGGCCCGCTTGTGGGAGCGGACCGAGTAGGCATCGAGGTCCTCGCGGGACAGGTCCCACTGTTCGGCGATCAGCTCGGCACCCTCGCCCTGGCTGACCAGCCCACCACGCTCGGCGTAGCGCTGCATCATGCGGGGGCCGAACGGATAGCCGAGGTCACGCACGACCGACGAGCCCATGGGCGTCCGGGTCATGACCTCGACGCCACCGGCGATCACGATGTCGTACGCCCCGGCGATGACGCCTTGGGCGCCGAAGTGCAACGCCTGCTGGGACGAGCCGCATTGGCGGTCGATGGTGGTGGCCGGTACCGACTCGGGAAATCCGGCGGCCAGTACGGCATTGCGGCCGACGTTCAGCGACTGCTCGCCCACCTGCATGACGCAACCCATGATGACGTCGTCGACCAGGCCGGGGTCGAGGTTGTTTCGTTCGACGAGGGCCTTCAACGGCTCGGAAGCCAGATCGGCGGCGTGCCAGTTCCGCAACTTCCCGTTGCGCTTGCCTCCGGCGGTACGAACCGCGTCGACGATGACGGCATTGGTCATGGTGGCCTCCTCTTCGGGCCGGCGGAGCCTTCGCACCCCGGCCGTCTCACTGTGGTGGACGATGCATCCACCTGTCAAGGCACAAACTTGACTACTTGGTCAAGAGTTTAGCGACCGGGTTGGCGTTCCGAACGGCCGCCAATGCTTCGGCTGGCCCGAAGGATTGAGACACCTCCCCGATAGGGTTCTTCCTCGTGAGCGGACGTATCAAAGACATGGATCGGTGGCTGGGCAACGGCGGGATGGAGCTGATCGGCCGGGTCGGGGCCTCGTTCGATTCCTACGGCGTCGACGGCGAGGACCTGGGATGGGTCGAGGGCACCTTCACGCCGGAACCGTTGGCCGGCAACCCGCACGGCGTGGTGCAGGCCGGCGTCCATGCCCTACTTCTGGACGCGGCCATGAACTTCGCCATCAACGCCTCGCTGGCCGGCCGGGATCGTACCCGGGCGACACTGGAGCTGAAGACCGAGACCATGCGGCCGGCCATGGTGGGCGAGACTTACCGGTTGCGCGGCGAGGTGGTGCGGCTGGCCCGCCAGGTGGCCTACGGGGAGGCCACCGTCCGCGACGCCGGCGACCAGCTGATCAGTCGTTCCACCGGCACGTTCTTGTTGCACCGGGACGAGTCGTCGGGAGCCGAGCCCCCAGGCTGACAGCCAACTCGAGGTTCGCGGCATCGGCACGACACGATGCCGCCGGAGACGCTGTTCGGCGCGTCGCGCCGGTTTCGAGAACCGAGGTACGTCCATGGGTCGTGTCCGCTATCCGACAGTACTGCTCACATCGCCGCCCATCGGGGGCCGTCCAGGCGTCGGGACCACGACCGCCGACTTCGGGGTGTGCCGCTTCTGCCACGGTCCGACCCAGCCCGGCTACGGCAGATGCTTCTGCTGTGCCACCGTGGCTGCTCGCCTGGGGATGCCCCTGGTACCGGTCGTGGCTATGACCACCTATCGCCTGGGGGATGCCATGCACCAGCTGTTGCGCCGGTACAAGGACTCACCGGTGCCCGAGGCCCGGCATCGCGCCGTCGAGCAGTGCGTCCGACTGCTGGCCACGTTCGTCGACGGGCATCGGGAAGATATCCAGACGCGGTCCTGTGGGTCGTGGGACGCGGTGGTGACTGTGCCCTCGACGACGAGGCCGGAGGGCTCGCCGGTGGACGCGGTGGTCTCCGAGGTGGCGTCCCTGCGTGTTGACCACCGTCGTCTGCTGGTCAGAGGACCGGTGCCCATGGACCACCTGCAGCCGGCGCGACAGGGGTTCGTCCTCGACCCCGCGGTCGACGTGCGCTCGCTCGCCCGGCTCCGGGTGCTGGTGGTTGATGACAGCTACACCACGGGGGCCAGGGCCCAGAGCGCGGCCACTGCACTGCGCCTTGCCGGAGCGCATGTCGGAGCCATCCTGGTCCTCGGTCGGGTGATCGCGCCCCGGTCATGTCCTTGGCACGCTGCGTTCTGGGCTGCCCACATCGGTCAGGGCTCGGGCCACAGCGCCGGCTGCACGGCCCCGGGGTGGCAGAGGGCGTGGTAGCCCGGGAGCTCGGCCATCGGCGTGTCGAGGTACACCTTCGCCTCGGGCGGTTGCGCGAACCGACCGTGGCTCCAACGGATCTCGACGTGTCCGGCGAGGGTACCGGTGGCGTCTGACCGGTGGCGACGGAACGTACAGGCCCAGTCCACCCGGGGTTGGCCGGCCTGTCCGGCCGCGATGGCGAAGTCGACCAGTTCGAACTCGTCGCGCCAGTCCCACGGCGAGGAGATCCGGTACTGCACCGGCTCCGCCGTGCGCCGATCGATGCCGAGTACGAAGTAGGGCGCGCTGCCGATGCGCAAGAGGCGCCACAGCATCAGCTCTGAGCTGGTGCCGCTGTTGGCCAACGACTCCCTCCAGTGCTCGGCCGAGGCGACGCTGACCGTCCGGCACAGCGCGGTGTAGGCCTCGCGGCTGGCCTGGTCGGGATAGACGCGTCGTGACAGTGCCCTCCGGAGGCTGTCGTGTTGGTCGCGGGTGCACTGGTCGGCCGTCGGCGGCAGGTCGACCAGACCGGTGGCCTCGAGACAGGCCCGGTACAAGTGCTGGTACTCGTCGGGGGCTGTGGCCGCATACCAGTCACCCCGGTCCCAGGAGCCGCTGGTGGCCAGCAGTCCGTGAAAGAGCCGGGCCGGCGACGTGTTGGCCAGGATGTCCGAGTCGTACTTGCAGCTGACCAGGTAGACGTGGTCGATGCGCAAGTCGATGGGGGCGACCTCGTCGCCGGGAGGCCGCCGACCACCGGTCCATTCGATGATGCGGGGAGACCGCCCCCGCAGGCCGTCCTCGGCATGGGCCAGCGCTCGTCCGTTGGCGAAGGCGAGTTCGAACTCGTGAGCCAGGCTCCCGGACCCGTGGAGGTCCTCCAGCCGCTGCCAGGTTGCGCCGTCGATCTGGACCGCGGCCGGCCGGCTGCTCAGTGATGCGGTCAGATCGCCGGCGGCGAGGGTCCCGAGCGCGGTGGCCAGCTCGGTGACCGTGGTGCGGTCATCGGGCATCGGGGCTCACTGCCAATGGATGCCATCGCGGGCGTAGCCGTGCAGGCGGACCAGTCCCTCTCGGTCCAAGAGCTCGATCACATCGTGGACCGGCCCGCTGTGGTCGTCGAGCTGGACTGTCCGGAGCACCCGACCCCCCGCGCTGCGGGCCGGGGGGGCTTCGGTGGTCAACAGGACGAGGGGCCCGAGATCGGCGCGGCCGGGATCGTGTCGCCGGGCTTCATGGAGGACGGTGGCCTTGCCGAGCGTCTTCCACAGCACGTCCATGCGCCTCAGGCCGGGTCGGGTGCTGGAGAAGGCACCCGAGACGTCGAACAACCAGACTGCACCGTTGGCGTCGGCGGCCCGGAAACTCACCTGGACACCGAGGTCGCCCACAGTGACGTCCGGGGTGATGTCGCCAAAGCCGGAGGCGGACAGTGCTTGTCGGGCCAGCTCCTTCGCCTTCTCACCCCGGCGCACGGCGTGTAGTTGGAAGTCACCCACCTCGTCGGCACCCCTGGCGGGACGAACGGCGGGCACGGTGACCCGCGGCAACCCGTCGCCGCGCCGGCGCTCTTCATCGAGGTCGTGGCGTTCAGTGGCGATTCGCTCGTCGGCCCGGGCCACGTAGGCAGGATCGGTGTCGAATCCCACGTAGTGCCGCTCTGTGCGTACGGCGGCTACGGCCGTCGATCCCGATCCCATGAACGGGTCCAGGACCAGATCGCCGCGATAGGTGTACAGCTCGATGAGCCGGCGGGGCAGCTCGACGGGGAACGGGGCGGGGTGGCCGACCCGGGTGGCGGACTCGGCCGGGATGTCCCACAGGTCGGTGGTGGCATCGATGAAGTCGTCCATGGTGATCGAACCCTCGTTGGGCAGGGCGCGGCCCAGCCGGTCCTCGGGCGACAGGGCACGATCGAACCGGCCCTTGGAGGCCACGATGATCCGCTCGGTGATGTCGCGCAGCACGGGGTTCCCGGGGCGTTGGTACGTGCCCCAGGCACAGGATCCGCTGGCGGCATGGCTCTTCTGCCAGATGATCTCGCCCCGCAGGAGGTAGCCCAAGCTCTCGATGATGTCGATGACGTCCCGGGACAGCGACCGGTAGGGCCGCCGACCCAGATTGGCCACGTTCACCGCAATACGGCCACCGGGCTCGAGCTTGGCCCGGCACTGGTCGAACACGCCATGGAGCATGTGGAGGTAGGCGTCGTAGTCGGCGGGTATGTGGCCTTCTCCCATGGCCGCCTCGTACTCCTTGCCGGCGAAATACGGTGGGGAGGTCACCACCAGGGCCACCGAGTCGTCGGCGATGTTGCCGTACCCGTCCATGTCCCGGGCGTCGCCCACCCAGATGGCGTCGCGTTCTCGATGGTCACCGATCCCCGAGTCCGAGGAGATGGCCGGCTCGGTGAAGCGACCGTAGAAACCCGAGGCGTCGTGGCTCTCGCGCCGGCCGACGCCGAACGACGAGGTCGCCGTGGGCCGACGGCGACCGGCGGGTCGAACCGGCTGCACCGCGGTCATGGGTGTGGCCGCCGGGCCCGATCAGCCGGACACGGTGGCTGCACTGCTTGGCTATGAGCTCTACCGGGTTCGAACACGCGTTCGAGCATAGCGACAGGGTGTTCACCCGATCGGAGGTCGAGACGGTGGCCGAGGCGCGACCGCAAAATGGCCTGGCTCACCATGCGTGGACCCTATCGGCGCGCCCGGCCCGATCGGTGGATCGGCCGTCTCGGCGGCTCAGTCGCTGTGCAGGGCCGAGCGGATCTCGTCGGCCGTGTCCACCGGGGGAGCGCCCGGGGTCTCGATCCGCATTGAGCGTACGGTCCCGTTCCATCGAGCCGGCGGTTGGTAGCGCTCCGACACCGGGAACCCGACATCGAAGCCCAGTCGGAGGCCGGCTCCACCGTGTTGCAGGGCGAACGGGATCATGCCGGTGAACGACGTCGATCCCACCGGGGTGTCGCCGTGGAGCACGGTGAAGGTCCCGCTGTGATCGTCGCCGACGACGTAGGACACCCCGAGGGCCTGCCGGCCTGCCGGCACCGGCACCTCGCCAATGGCCTCGAGCAGCTCGCCGGCTCGGGAGAAGCTGAAGGTCAGAAGGCCCTCGGTGACCGACAGGGCGAAGCCGCCGTGCCAGTCGCCGAGGGCCCCTAGCACCCCGTCGCCCCCACCCTCGGGGACGTCCACGTCGGCCGTCATCCGGAATCCGCCGAACAACATGGGCAACGACTCGTCGGCGATGGGGCTCCCGCCGGGTCGGAAGGTCCGGTCGGTCCCCGCCGGGTAGGCAGGCCCGGTCATTGCCCCGATCCGGTTCACGAAGGTGCCGTCGATGGGGAGCACCTGGTTCCTCCCCGCCTCCACCAGCCAGAGGTCCTGGAGTTTCCGCACCACATCGGGATGGTCTGCCGAGACGTCGTTGGCCTCGGAGAAGTCGGTGGTCAGGTCGAACAGGGCCCAGTGATCGTCGGCGAAGTCCCGGCTGCCGGTGGCCAGCTCCTCCTCGTCGAGGACGCCGATCGAGATGAAATCGGTGGTGGCCTTCCAACCCTGGTGGACGATGGACCGGGAGCCGAGCATCTCGAAGTACTGGGTATCTCGGGGGTTCGGTGCCTCCGGGTCGTCGAAGGTGGGGCGGAGGCTGGCCCCGTCGATCACCTGCTGGGTGATGCCGTCGACCGTGCCGGGAGCGGTGACACCGGCCACGTCGAGCACGGTGGGGAGGAGGTCCACGGCGTGGGCGAACTGGGAGCGGATCTCTCCCTTGTGCTCGATGCCGTTGGGCCAGTGCACGATAAGCGGGGTGCGGGTGCCGCCCAGCCAGGTGTACCGCTTCCACAGCCGCAAGGGGGTGTTGCCGGCCGCGGCCCAGGCCCAGCTGTAGTGGTTGTAGGTCTTGAACCCTCCCCAGTCGTCGTAGGCGGCCAGGTTGTCCGCCATGGACTCGGGGACCCGGGCGGTGAACCGATGCTCGTTGACGCTGCCCGACTTGCCCCCCTCGGCGCTGGCGCCGTTGTCGGAGAAGAGCAGGACGATGGTGTTGTCGAGCTGCCCGATCTCCTCGATGAGGGAGAGCACCCGACCGATCTGGGCGTCGGTGTGGGTGAGGAAGCCGGCGAACACCTCTTGTTGGCGGGCGTGCATGCGGCGCTCGTCGGCCGACAGCTCGTCCCACCCCTGCACCCACGAGGGCCGGGGGGTGAGCACGGTGCCTTCGGGGACCACCCCGGTGGCCAGCTGGCGGCTGAAGACTTCCTCGCGCCAGGAGTCCCAACCCTGGTCGAACCGGCCCCGGTAGGGGTCGACCCAGGACTCGGCCACGTGATGAGGGGCGTGCATGGCCCCGAGGGCGAAGTACAAGAAGAAGGGTTTGTCCGGAGCGGCCTGGTGCTGATCGAGCACATAGCTCGAAGCTCGATCGGCCAGGTCCTCGCTCAGGTGGTACCCGTCCTCCGGCCTGGAGGGAGGGTCAACGTAGTGGTTGTCACAGACCAGGTTGGGGGTCCAGTGGTTGGCGTCCCCCTGGAGGAACCCGTAGTAGCGCTCGAAGCCGAGCCCGAGGGGCCAGGTGTCGAAGGGACCGGCCGACGACCGCTGCCAGCGGGGCGTCAGGTGCCACTTGCCCACGGCCATGGTGTTGTACCCGGCGTCCTTCAGAATTCTCGGGAGGGTCGCTGCCGTCTTGGGGATCCGCGCCGTGTAGCCGGGGAAGCCCAGTGGGATGTCGGCCAGAAATCCCATGCCCACGGCGTGGTGGTTCCTCCCGGTGAGGAACGAGGCCCGGGTCGGAGAGCACAGGGAGGTCACATGGAACCGGTTGTAGCGCAGGCCTCCCTCGGCCAAGCGGTCCATGTGGGGGGTGGCGATGCCGGACCCGAAGCTCCCCAGATGGGCAAACCCGGTGTCGTCGAGCACGATGGCCACCACGTTGGGCGCACCCCGCCGGGGTCGGGCCTCGCGTGGGTGCACCACGGTTGCTTCGGCGATGGTCAACCCGGCGACGGTCGGCTGTCCAGGGCTCATCGGGCAGCTGGTCGGGCGGGCAGCATGAGAACGTTCGAATCCATAGCGAAGGTTCTATCGAAAAAATACGCGTTACAGCGGA
>JAUTXB010000060.1 GCA_030838245.1 Acidimicrobiaceae bacterium | reverse complement strand
TGCCGAGCCGCTCTTTGACGACCCGGCGCATGAGCTCGGGCGGGAAGAACCGGTCGTGGCGACAGAGGAGGAACCTCGTGGGCACGTCGGGCCAGGCCGCGAGCGGCCACGGCTTCTCGAACGGCGTGCCCGACTGGGCGTCGGCATGGTCCTTTGCCTGGGCCGCCACCCCGGGCGGCACGTCATGGAAGAAGCTCACCATCGGGTCGAACTGGCCGTCGGTGGGCCGACCCTCGCGTGCGTCGTTCTCCGCCTTGGCCTGGTCGTAACCGGTATTGGCCCACCATGCTCCGGGCGACTCATCGGGGAGCGGCACCATGGCCGCCACCAGGATCATCATGCTCACCGGTACCCGGTCACACACCAGCGGCGCGGTGAACCCAGCCATCGACTGGGCCACGACCACGAGGTCGCTTCGGTTGCCGATGGCATCGACCACCGTGTCGGTGTACTCGGCCAACCCGGCAGAGTCGTCCCCGCAGGGCAGGTCGGGTGCGACGACATCGTGGCCACGAGCCTGCAGGTCGGGGCCGACCAGGTGCCAATACCACGAGTCGGACCCTGCACCATGGATCAGGACAAAGGTGGTCATCTCGTCGATCCTCCCTCCAAGTTTGCGTCGCGCCTCCAGTTCTGACGTCGTCGCCTGCTCGAACTCATCGGGCACCCCTGGCCCTTCCGGCGACCAGGAGAGTCGACCTCTGTGTCACCACCGGATGCAGCCAGTACGGTCATACTGCCCGCTGGGACGGCCAGCCTGCAGGTGTTGCAGGCCGGTTCGTGTCGTGGCGCCGGTGTGATGATCGCTCGGGTATCCCGAGGCGAAACTGGGTAAAGAGGCAGTCTGGGCGTTACGCCAGCGTCGTCGACTCAAAGGAGTAAGCCCATGGACATCGTTCGTAATCCCGATGGCACCCTGGTGGTCCCCGTCGAACCGGATAGACACGCAGCCGATGACGGTGCGGATTCGTCGTCCGGTAACGCCGAGGGCAGCGACGCCCAGGGGAGCGCGACCCCCACCACCAGGCTGCTCCACCCGGGCGAGGGTGGGTATGACGAGGCGCTGGCCGAATGGGACCTGGAGCAGAACCCCGACCGCGAGCCGGTCGTCTCGACGGCCTCCGGCCGGCAGGAAGCGATGGCCCTCGTCCACGCTGTCGCCACCTCACCCGACCATGCCATCGCCTCGGCAGTGAAGGGCCTCGATGATCCCGAAGCGAGCGGCGAAGCATTGCGTCACGTTCTCGTCGGGGGCGTGCCCTCGGTCGAGGCCTTTGCCGCCGAGGTGGCCGCGGCGGAGGGGGGCGAGCCGCTGTCCGCCCACCAGGCGACAAAGATCATCGGCGAGGTGCTGGCCGAGCTCGACTGACGACCGGCCGGCGGTCGGGCTGAGGCCGATACCCTGGTCGCCTCGTGGCTGTGCTCGTCGATCTCAACCAGGTAGCAGTACGCCGGGTGGACCGAGTCCTGTTCGAAGGCTTGTCCCTCACTGTCTCCGACGGTGACCGCATCGGGGTGGTGGGCACCAACGGCACGGGCAAATCCACCCTCTTGAGGATCCTGGCCGGCGTCGACTCTCCCGAAGTGGGTGAGGTCCGACGAGGTCGTGGCTCACGGGTCGGCTTCCTCGACCAAGTCCCCGAGCTGCCGGCCGGGACGGTGCGATCGGCCATCGGTGAGGGATGGGAGGCCGACGCCGCCCTCGATCGCCTGGGTATGGGGTCTTCGGTCGACGAGGACGTGGCCGCGCTCTCGGGGGGCCAAGCCAAGAGGGTGGCGCTGGCTCGTGTCCTGGCCCACCCGGCAGAGCTCCTGGTACTGGACGAGCCCACCAACCACCTCGATCTGGGCGCCGTGGCCTGGCTGGAGCAACGCCTGGCCTCGTTCCGCGGTGGCCTGGTGCTGGTCACCCACGACCGGCACCTCCTCGACCGGCTCACCACCCGGATGCTCGAACTGGACCGGGGGCACTCGCATATGCACGAGGGGGGATACGGGTCGTACCTGGCCGCCAAGGCCGAGCGGGAGGAACAGGCGGCATCGGCCGAGTCGAGCCGCCGAAACCTAGCCCGACGGGAGCTGGCCTGGCTCCGCCGAGGGGCCCAGGCCCGGTCTCGCAAACCGCAAGCCCGGGTCGATGCGGCGGTACGGCTCATCGAGGACCGGCCCGACACCCCGGTCCCGACGACCGAGCTCAACAGGGCCGATGACACACCGCGCCTCGGCGACAAGGTCATCCAGTGCATCGGCGTCGGGTTCCACTACGAGGACGGACCCACCGTGCTCTCGGACGTCGATCTCGTGTTGGGTCGCCGCGAACGCCTCGGCATCGTGGGGGCCAACGGATCGGGAAAGTCCACCCTGGTCGACCTCCTGGCCGGAAGGCGTCACCCCACGGCTGGGCGGGTGGAGACCGGGCCGACCGTGGTGGTGGGCTACTACGACCAGCAGGGGGTCGAGCTCGATTCCGAGGCGCGGGTACAGGACCTGGTGGCTGGCCCGCACCGCTCCCCGGGCTCCCTGGCCGATGTCGAGCTGATGAAACGTTTCTCGTTCTCGGGGGAATTGCCCTTCGCCCGGGTGGGCACCCTGTCGGGCGGTGAGCGGCGGCGACTGCAGCTCCTGTTGGTGATCGCCGGCCGACCCAACGTCCTATTCCTCGACGAACCGACCAACGACTTCGACCTCGACACACTGCGGGTTCTGGAGGACTTCCTCGAGAATTGGCCGGGAGCGCTGGTGGTGGTCAGCCACGACCGCACGTTCTTGGACCGGACTACCGAGCGACTGGTGGCTGTCGAGCCCGGCGGCTCGGTGTCGGCCGTGCCCGGAGGCGTGGCCGGCTGGGTCGCCCGGGTCGGACAGGGCGATGTCCGCCGAGCAGGGGCGCTGCCGTCCCGATCGCCCAGTGAGCCGAGGGCGACCCTGGCACCCCGGCCGGGTGCGGGCGGCAATCCCGTGCCCGTCGGCCGACTCCTGCGCGAGGCAGAAAAGAACATGGCCAGGTTGCAGCGGCAGCGCGACCGCATCACCGAGGCGTTGACGGGTGCCACCGACCACCTGGAGATGACCCGGCTCGGCGGAGAACTGGCCGAGGCCCAATCGGCGCTGGATGGGGCCGAAGAACAGTGGCTGGCCCTGGCCGAAGCGGCCGAATCCGGCGAATCAGCAGGCTGAGAGACCCGGCTAGGACCCGAACAGGACCTCGGAGACGACCGTGCTCCAGGGACGGGTGAGCGACCGGAGCTCGGCGCAGCCCTCCTCGCCGAGGCTGGCATACGGAGCTGCGGCCAGCCGGTCCGTCTCGTCCTCGATCTCGTGGCGCCGGGCCGCTCCCCATGCGGTGAACGTCGTCTCATCGGAGCCCTCGGCCAGCCAGCCCCGACGCCGCAACGAGTCCGCTGCCGCTGCCCACTCCTCGTCGGACCAGCCCCGAGTGGTGCGGAGCAGGGCCAGCGGGATGTCACCGCCGGCACCGTGGGTGACCAGCGCGTCGATCCCGGAAAGCTCATGGGTGACGAGGAGGGCGATATGGCCGTCTCCCCGGAATTCGCGCAGGATCGACTGTGCATGCCAGAGGACCAAATGGGGCTCGTCCGGCCAGTCGAGGCGGGCGTGGCCGGCGCACAGGGGCCGGCCCTCGAGGCGAGTGGTCGCCGCTTCGGCCACGGTCCGCGCCAGTTCGGCGGCACGGCGCATGGCACCCGATTCGACCACGTCGTTACCCAGGAGGCGCCGGTACGACTGGTCGACGGCAACCAGCCGTGCCTTGGTCAGGTCCTCGGGAGTGGCGATGTCCCACGCGCTCGGTATGGCGGCGCGCACCAGATCGGGCTTGAAGTTGAAGAAGGTCGAGATCACGACCTCGGCCGATACCGCCCCCATGGGTGCGGCTCGAGAGGCGAAGTACCCGCTCCTCCCGGTGATACCGAGTGCGGCGTACGCCTCAGCCGCCTCGGGCACGAAGTAGATCATCCCGTGCAACGGCTCAACTGTCCGCCACGTCTTTCGGGCCAAGAGGCCCGCACCGTCCGCGCTCACCGATCCACCCCTTTCGTCGTTGGCTATGGATGGCCCAACACATTGACCACGTGCCCGTCGGGATCCCGCACGAAAAACCGGCGCACGCCCCACGGCTCATCGGTCAACGGGTGCACGATCTCGGCCTTGGCTCGGAGGGCGGCGGCGTAGGCGGCACCGACGTCTCCGACCTGGATCGACACTTCAGGGACGACCGGTGCGGTCTGGTCATGGGTCAGCAGGCTGAGCTGGGCGCCGGGCCGATCGGGATCGGCCAGTGTGACGA
>JAUTXB010000024.1 GCA_030838245.1 Acidimicrobiaceae bacterium | reverse complement strand
GAGAGTGCGATCGCTGGATTGGCCGGACTGGCGGCGTACGAGACCCAGGCGTCGGCGATCGCCGGATCCAAGGCCGAGGGCCTTCGCCTCCACTACGGGATCGACGAGCAAGGCACGGCCTTTTGGGACGTCCATGCGGCCATGGAGGTTGAGCACGGCGACTGGATCGTCGATGCACTGGCCAGCCTGGATGCCCAACCGGGTCAAGTGGAGGCGGCCGCACGGCGTGGAGCCGATGCTTGGTGGGCCTTCCTCGATGATCGCGAGGCCGAAGCGGCAGTCGGCGCCGCGTAGCGAGCGACTGGCCGACGAGGCTTACGAGGTCGGGCTCTTCGCCTCCGCTTTTTCCGCCGACCAGGTCGACCATGCCCGATAGCCACCGACCAGGTCGGCTGCGTGGGTGTACCCCAATGCCCGGAGCGCGTCGGCCGCCAGGCTCGAGGCGTAGCCCTCGGAGCAGACGACCACCACGGGCCGGTCGTAGCCGTTCACTTGAGGGATGCGGTGGTCTCCCGACGGGTCGAGCCGCCACTCGAGGACGTTGCGTTCCACGACGAGGGCACCGGGGAGGTCGCCTTCCTCGGCTCGCTGGCCGACGGGTCGGATGTCGATGATCAACCCACCGGCGGCGGCCACGGTGCCGAGCTGCTCCGGACCGACCCGGGAGATCCGCTCACGAGCATGGGCGACGAGCTCGTCGGCCGAAGCGGTCATGAAGGATCGTGAGCGCGGGTGCTGTCGAAGGGCCCGACCGGCTCCACGCGATCGGTGCGAACCGATTGCAGGCGCCCGGTGAAGGACAGTTGGTAGTAGCTCATCGAGGTCAATTTAGGGCCGTAGACGTGCACGCTGACGGCATGGTCGGGACCAGGATTCACGATGTCGTGGACGTAGTGGGGGCCGAAGGTGCGATGGTCGCCGGTGGCGAGGTCATGGGGGGCGACTGCGGCCACACCGTGGTCGGTCGGCCGAATCCGGGTCTCGACCAGGGAGCCTCGGGCGACCACCACGGCGCCACTCGACTCGCCGTGATCGTGGAGGTCGATCTTCCCGCCGGGCGGCCATCCGATGGCCCACGCCTCGAACAGATCGGTGGCGGCCAGGAGGACCCAGCGGCGCTCGGGGACATCGAACAGCTCAGGGATCTCGGCCGCCGAGACGGCGAACCCCTCGGCGATGGCCAGGAGGTTGACGTCACGCCGTGGACGGGGCGAGGAGGGTGCAACCGCGGGCGACGCGGGCACGGCGACGGGTAGTAATGGCTCTTGTTCGAGCGATCCGAGCTGGGACGAGGCCAAGGGGGATTCGATGCCGAAATCGGTCTCGTCCAGGTGAGCGATGGCCACATACGCACTCTACGGCGGTAAACCTGACTAAGCAAGTCGGGTTTATAGAGATTTTATAGTCCTTAGGCGGTCGGCAACGGCTCGGCCCGCAGTCCCATGGTGTAGCCGGCGAGGTAGATGTTGGCGTCGTGGAGCCGTGGATAGCGGGCCTCGAGCTCCCGGAACCGGGGTGAGTGCTCGTACACGATGAGGTGGGCCAGCTCGTGGACGATGACCGAGTCGAGTACCCAGGCGGGGACGGGCCGGAGCCGTTCGGCGATCCGGATCTCCCGGGTGGTCGTGGTACACGATCCCCACCGCATCTGCTGGCGGGATGACCAGCGAATGGACGCCGGCCGTACGCCGTCGAGATAGAGGTCGGCCAGCTCGGCCGCTCGATCGGTCAGGAATTGGTCGGAGGCGTGCAGGTTGGGCCGATGTTTCAGCATCCGACCCACCAGATGGTCGACCATTTCGTCCAGTTCGGCCCCCCGCAACCAGTTGGGGGCGAGCACGATTACCCGGTCCCCCTCCCACCGGGCGGCGGCGGTCTTCCGGCGGCGGGTGCTGTGCCGCACCTCCACTTCGGGGCGGGTAGGTACCACGGTCGAGACGGGGGCGTCCGCGGTGGGACCGGGAGCGAGGTGCTCGGCGTCGATGGGCAACAGCTCGGGTTGGTTGTGGAATGGCAGCGTCATCTCCCTCACGCTACGGACCGGGTGCGACAGCCCGGGAGGGGTCCAGGCTCGTTCATCCGGCTTCGGGTCGTGCCACCGGATGATCGCGGCGACGCGATCATCCTAAGCACCCGCCGCGCTCATGTGGTGGCTCCGCAGCCAACGGCCATGACCCCCCCATCCGGCTCTCTGGGTTTCTGATGGAGACTCGATCGGCCGAATGGGTGACGCTCGAGCCCAGAGCTACGCTTGCCTCGTGGTCCGTACGTACTTCACGCGTCGATGCCTGGCCATCCACGCCACGCTCATCGTGCTGTTGGCGGCCTTCGTGCTGCTGACCAGGTGGCAAGTGGCCCGGGCCACAAACGGCAACACCTTGAGCTGGGCCTACGCCTTCGAATGGCCGCTGTTCGGTGGGTACGCCATCTACATGTGGTGGCAGCTGATCCACGACGGGCCGAGATCGCGGCAGCGACTGGGGTCGAGGGCGGCACCGGAGGAGTCCGGCGCCAGCCCGTCGGATGGCGACCAGTCCGATGCCCCGGTGGGCTGGGCGCTCGGTACACCTCGGCGGCGTCAGGCCGCCATGGCCGGTGCACAGCCCGTCGAGAAGTCCTCCCGAGTCGAAACGCCGTCGAGCGACGACGAGGACCAGGAGCTGGCCGCCTACAACCGGTATCTTGCCGAGTTGCATGCCAGCGGTGGCCGCAAGTCCTGGTGATCGCAGTCTTCCAGCCAGAAGCCGCGTCAGGGCCGGCCAGACCCGCTGAGCCAGACTCGCCGAGCCAGATCCGAAGTGTCACACAACCTATGAGCGAGGAGTTCATGTGCACGGAGCGCTGATCCGGTACCGGGTCATGGCCTACATCGTCGGGATCGGCCTGATCGTCCTGGTGTTCCTCGGAATACCGCTGCAGATCGCCGGCCACCCGGGAGTCGTCAAGGTGGTGGGGCCCATCCATGGCTTCTTGTACATCGTCTACCTGATTGCCGGCGCCGACCTGGCCCGTCGCGCTCGTTGGTCCCTGGGGCGCATCGTCATGGTGGTGCTGGCCGGGTTCATCCCCTTCGTCGCCTTCATCGTGGAGCGAAAGGTCACCCACCAGCTCGAACGGTCCGGCCAGCTCGAACAGTCCGGCCAGGTGGACGTACCCTCGCAGTAGAGCCCCGTCGGGCGGTCCCGTATATCCGCCCACCGTCCACCGCCCCGTCGTCGGTCGCCGTGCGTGATCGTGCGCCGACGTGGGTACATCACCGGAGTCCACCGCGGAAGGGATGAACGCCATGACCAAGTCCGAAGACTGGTCGCCCGACGACCAGCTGGGTACCGAGACCTTCGAGCAGGCGGACGAGGCCCTCGACGAGGACGACGCCGTCAGCCCGGAGGGAGACGATGAGCTCGAGGAACTGGCTCTCAGCAACCAACAGCTTCCGATCGACGACCGGGAGCTGGAGGAGGCGGGCGCCGAGCTCGACGACCCCGAACAGCTCGCCGTCCTGGACGGCGGGATCGACGACCCCGACGGGGTCGGTGGGGACCACGTGAGCACTGGGTCGAGGCCGCTGGACGACGACGGGTGGGACCTGGACGCCGACGAGGACATCGAGGACTGAGCGGGCACCGGAGGTGTCACCCGCTCCGCTGCACGGCCGCTCGGTAGCCTGAGCGTATGGCCCCCAACTCCGCTCGAGACACCACCGTCGACCGCGATCAGCTCCTCGAGTTCATCCGTCCCCGCCATCACGGGATCCTGTCCACCACCCGCCAGGACGGGCGGCCGCAACTCTCGCCGGTGACGATGGGCGTGGACCCCGAGGGGCGGATCGTGGTGTCGACCTATCCCGAACGGGCCAAAGCTCGGAACGCCACGCGGGATGAGCGGGCCTCGGTCTGCGTGCTGTCCGATGAGTTCGGTGGCGAGTGGGTCCAAGTCGACGGGAGAGCCGAGGTGGTCGTCCAGCCGGAGGCAATCGAGGCCTTGGTGGTCTACTTCCGCTCCATCAGCGGGGAGCACCCAGATTGGGACGAGTACCGGGAAGCCATGCGCAAGCAGGGAAAGGTACTGGTCAGGGTCACGATCGACCGTTGGGGGCCGATCAGCCGAGGCGGCTTTCCGTCCCGCCTCCTGGCCGACGACTGATCGACGACGACGGCCCAAAGCCCAACCCATCGACGAATTCCTCATGAAGCCGAGCCCATGAAGCCGAGCCGGCTTCCCGACACGGTCGAGGGCGACGATCTGATGCTCCGGCGCTGGCGCGTCGACGACGCCGAAGCCCTCGATCGGGCCGTGATCGAGAGCATCGACCACCTGCGGCCGTGGATGCCCTGGGTCGCCGCCGAGCCCCTGGGGATCGACCAACGACGTACGTTGATCCTGGCCTGGGAACACGCGTGGCAAGCCGGAGGCGACGTCGTGGTTGGTGTCTTCGCCGGCGGCACGGTGGTAGGCGGCGCCGGCCTCCACCGTCGTTCCGGGCCCTACGCGGTGGATATCGGCTATTGGACACACGTCGATTTCGTGGGTCTGGGCTACGCGACCACTGCGGCCCGGCTCCTCACCGACGCTGCCTTCTCGGTGGACGAGATCCACCACGTGGACATTCATCACGACAAGGCCAACGGGGCCAGCAGGGCCATCCCTCGCCGTCTCGGCTACCGGTTCGTCGGGGAGCGTCCCGACGCCGTCACCGCACCGGCAGAGCTGGGTGTCGACTGCACCTGGCGTATGGATCGCCGGCGGTGGGAGGCGAACCCGTAGCCCGACGCCAGGCGGGCGCTCGGCACGGGCAACGAGCGGCAGGCGACGGCGACGTAGGCTCTCAGGCGCCGGTGGCCGGGCGAGCCCCTCGTGTTCGACCTGGCCCGCTGACGACCACGAGCATGAAAAGACCGAGGACCAGGGAAGACAAGGGAACAACCAGCTAGGGGCAGTAGCTCAGTGGTTAGAGCAGGGGACTCATAATCCCTCGGTCGCAGGTTCGATCCCTGCCTGCCCCACGCCTACGCGGAACAGCACGACTGATCGACCCGGCGTACACCGTCGGAGCGAGCCGAAACCATGACAGGAGCCCGATGGACATCGAAGAGTTCTACAGTGCCGACGAGCGTCGGCGGCAGTCCGCTGAGATCGAATTAGGGACCGAGTGGCACGACACCACCGGCAATCGGTACGAGCTCAGCTGGGTGGAAGACACTGGGGAGCTGTACATGATGCTCGAGCGGGTTCCCGAGGCCGGCTCGTGGACTCCCTTCGGCGACGTCGAGGTGGACGAGCTTCCCGTAGAACAGGTGATCGTGTCGGTGGTCGGGCACATCGCCACCCACGAGGAACTGGACCGTGTTCTCGACGGCTGGCAAGACGAGATGGCCAAACCCGACGGGATCATTTGGGTGGCAGACCGGCTCCGGGAGGGGGACATCCCAAAGAGCGCGCCGACCTGAGCCCGTCGGTGAACCGGCTGACGGGGCCGACCGGTAACCTCGTGAATACCCTGACAGAATCTGTGGTGCTCCGGACAATTATCGGAGCGTCTGGGTTCGAGTAGTTGGACCAGGGGTATGCAGCACGGGGTTACGGGTGTCCGATCGGCAGAAGGATCGCCGAAGTCGGCGGATGCTGAGAGGAGGTCGGTAGATGCAAACCGATGAAGGACGGGAACCTGTGAGCAAGGCGCCAGAGCGCTTCGGGGAGGCCCACTCACGGCCCAATCGAAGAACCCAGGACCGACTGCCCTCCTTGCTTCACGAGCTGATGGACTCGGAGCTCGTCCAACGGACGGCTCCCGGGGAATGGGTACTCAGCGCGGACCTCCAGGCCATGATGGAGGAGCAGTCGGCCTCTCGCGGGATGATCCGGCGCCGGGTATTCGTGGGACTGCACTGCGAGGGCTGCGGGAAGGCCACGGTGACCTGGCTGGCCGGGGGTCGTCGCCTCTGTGCCGACTGCGCGGAGCCAGCGGCCGAAGTAACGGCGATCGCCGAACCCGACCTGGCTCGACCGCGATCGTGGCGCACACGCGGACCGCACCCTTTTCGTAGGGCCGGCTAGCAGCCACACCGCCACCGCTCGTGGGACGGGTGCTACCCGTGCCAGGGCGTAACGAGGGCTTCACTCCCAGCCGGTGAAGCCGTACTCCTCGTGGGGCCCGAGGACCGCGCACTCCAGCATGCCGTAGCCCACTTGACCGTCCGAAGTGAACCGGGCCGCGTTCTCCGTGAGCCCCCACGGCTGGTACTCGGGGCTCTTCGGGTCGTACCTCTGTCCTTGGACGACCAGATCGCCTTGGTACATACCGTGGCGCCAGTCGGGCTCGAGCCCGTATCCCGTCCCCATCATCAATGCGAAGGGGAAGGTGACTTCGCAGTCGACCTCGGCGGTCTGTTGGCCGTGGGCCCCGAAGTACGAGAGGGTGACCCCGGTAACGGTCCGGGTCCCGGGGACGAATCGCAGCTTGTGCTCGGGACGCCCCAGCCACTCGGCCTCCCGACCGGAGCCGATCGGGAACACCCGGTGGGCATCTTGCATCACCCGCCGTCCGTTCGGCTCCTCTTGGATGATGGTGACGATGGCGTG